>DAINPC010000125.1:0-7018 GCA_036743695.1 Solirubrobacteraceae bacterium
TGCATCGCCGCCGGGCTGTCGGTCGAGGTTCTGCCGGGCCCGAGCTCCGCGCTCGCCGCGCTCGTCGCATCGGGCCTGCCGGCCGACCGCTGGCGGTTCGTCGGCTTCCTACCGCGCAAGAAGGCCGAGCTCGCACGACTGCTGCTCGGCACGCCGGAGACGCTCGTCGCGTTCGAGTCCCCCAAGCGCCTGGTGGCAACGCTCGCGCTGCTCGCCGAGCAGGATCCCGACCGCCCGGTCGCGGTCTGCCGCGAGCTGACGAAGCTGCACGAGGAGGTGCGCAGGGGCAGCGCCGCGGAGCTCGCCGAGCACTACCGCGACTCGCCGGCGCGCGGGGAGGTCGTGCTGGTGTGCGGCGCGGCGCCCGCCGGCAGCGCCGACCGCGAGCAGGCGCTGGAGTCGCTGCGCGCGCTGATCGACGCCGGCGCCAGAGCGCGCCCGGCGGCCGCCGCCGTGGCGCGGCTGACGGGTGTGCCGGCCAACGAGCTCTACCGCGCGCTCACGCGCCAGTAGCCTGGGACGCGCATGTCCTTCTACGTCACCACCCCCATCTACTACGTGAACGCCGCGCCCCACCTGGGGCACGCCTACACCACGATCGCCGCCGACGTGATGGCGCGCCACCATCGCCAGCGCGGGGAGGAGGTGTTCTTCCTGACGGGCACCGACGAGCACGGCGAGCCGGTGGCCGATGCGGCGCACGCGCTGGGCATCGAGCCGCAGGAGCTGGCTGACCGCAACGCCGAGCGCTTCAAGGCGCTGGCGCCGCAGCTGACTGCGAGCAACGACTTCTTCATCCGTACCACCGACCCTGAGCACGAAGCGGTGGTGCAGCAGGTGCTTGCCCGCGTGCGCGAGAACGGCTTCGTCTACGAGGGCACATATGAGGGCTGGTACTGCCCCCGCTGCGCGGACTTCAAGGCTGACAACGAGATCGACGAGGGCAACCGCTGCCCGATCCACCACATCGAGCTGACGCGCGAGCGGGAGGACAACTACTTCTTCAAGCTGTCCGCCTTCCAGGAGCCCCTCGAACGCCTGTACGCCGAGCGCGAGGACTTCGTGGCGCCGCGCACGCGCTACAACGAGGCGCTGTCCTTCATCCGCTCGGGGCTGCGCGACGTGCCGTTGACGCGCCACAAGCTGCGTTGGGGGGTGCAGGTGCCCTGGGATCCCGAGCACGTCTTCTACGTGTGGTTCGACGCGCTGCTGAACTACTACTCCGCGCTCTCCTACGCGCCGGCGCCCGCGTCTGCGTCGGCTTCGGCGGGGCTGCCGGAGGGCGCTGCGGCGGCGGGCGGCGATCTGACGAGCAGGCTCTGGCCGGCCAGCTACCACCTGATCGGCAAGGACATCCTGCGCTTTCACGCCATCTACTGGCCCGCGCTGCTGATGGCCGCGGAGATCGAGCTCCCCGAGCACGTCTTCGTCCACGGCTTCCTGCTGATGGACGGCGAGAAGATGAGCAAGTCGCTGGGCAACGTGCTCGACCCGTTCGCCGTGATCGAGCGCTTCGGCGCGGACGCGCTGCGCTTCTATCTCCTCAGGGAGGTCCCCTTCGGCCAGGATGGCTCGGTCTCCACTGCCTCCTTCGAGCTGCGCTACGAGAGCGAGCTGGCCAACGATCTCGGCAACCTCGCCAGCCGCAGCATCGGCATGCTCACGCGCTACCGCGACGGCGCCGTGTCCGCGGGCGCGATGGATCCCGCCCTGGCCGATGACTTCGCCGGCCTGCGCGAGCGCGTCAGCGGGCACATCGACCGTGCGGAGCTGCACCTGGCGCTCGAGGAGATCTGGCAGCGGGTGCGGCGGCTGAACCGCTACGTCGAGGAGCAGGCGCCGTGGGTGCTGGCCAAAGACCCGGCGCGCGGGGAGGAGCTGGACCGCGTGCTGCGGAGCCTGGCCGAGGGGCTGCGCGTGGTGACCGTGCTGCTGTGGCCGTACCTGCCCACCAGCGCCGAGCGGCTGCTGGCGGCGCTCGGCGCTCCCGATCTCGCCCTGGCGCGCGCCGAGCTGGGAGCGGGAGCGATCGAGCGCGCGCAGGCGATCGACTCGCTGTTCCCCAAGGACCTGCAGCCAGGGCAGGAGCTGCCCGCCGCGAGCCGGTGAGCGACTCGCGGTGATCGACTCCCACACCCACCTCGACCTGTGCGAGGCGCCCAACACCGAGCTCATCGCCGCGGCCGACGCGGCGGGGGTGACGCGCATGCTGACCGTGGGGATCGACGGCGCCTCCTGCCGCGCGGCGCTGGGCGCGGCGGAGGACTTCCCCCAGGTCTATGCGGCCATCGGGCGCCACCCCAACGCCGCCAGGGGCTTCGATGACGCCGACCTCGCCGAGCTGCGGGCGCTGGCCGCGCACGAGCGCTGCCTGGCGATCGGGGAGAGCGGCCTGGACTTCTACCGCGAGGCCGCCCCTCGCTCCGATCAGGAGCGCGCGTTCGCCGCGCAGATCGCGCTCGCGCGCGAGACCGGCAAGCCGCTTGTGATCCACTCGCGGGCCGCCGAGCGGGAGACGCTCGCGCAGCTCGCCGGAGAAGCGCAGGGCGTGAGCGTGGTGATGCACTGCTTCTCCGTGCCCGCCCACCTGCAGGAGTGCTTGGAGCGTGGCTATGCGATCTCGTTCGCGGGCAACGTCACCTACAGGAGCGCCGCCGATCTGGCTGACGCGGCTCGGCGGGTACCGGAGGAGCGCCTGCTGGTGGAGACGGACGCCCCCTACCTCACGCCGCAGGCCGTGCGCAAGCAGCCAAACCAGCCGGCCTACGTCGCCTACACGCTCGCCTTCCTGGCCGAGCTGCGCGGCGTCAGCGCGGCTGAGCTGGGTGCTGCCGTGAGTCGCAACGCGGCCCGCGTCTTCGGCTGGGCGTGAGCGCCGTGAGCGATGCTCCCGTCCAGCCGAGCCTGCGGCGCATGCGTCAGTTCGCCATCCACCCCGACCGTGACCTCGGGCAGAGCTTCCTGATCGACTCCAACATCCTCGGGGTGATCGAGCGCGCGGCAGAGCTCACGGCCGGGGATGTCGTGCTGGAGATCGGCGGTGGGCTCGGTGTGCTCTCCGAGTACCTCGCCGAGCGGGTCGCGCACGTGCACGTGGTCGAGCTCGACGAGCGCCTGCGCGAGGCGCTGCTGGACGCCACGGCCGCCCACGCCAACATCGCCATGCACTGGGGCGACGCCATGAGCATCGATCTGCGCGCGCTCGATCCGCCACCGGGGAAGCTCGTGGCGAACCTCCCCTACGGGATCGCCGCCGGTGCGCTGCTGCGCAGCATCGAGCAGCTGCCGAGCCTGCGCAGCTGGGTGGCGATGGTGCAGCGCGAGGTCGGCGAGCGGCTGGCCGCCGCCCCCGGCAGCGGCGCCTACGGGACGCGGTCGGTGCTCGCCCAGCTGGTGTGCGAGGTGGAGGTGCTGCGCGCGATCCCCCGCACGGTGTTCCTGCCCGCCCCCAACGTGGACTCGGTGCTGGTGGGCCTGCGCCGCCGCGCTGGCGCGCCCGCCGCCGCCGCTACCGCCCCGGGGCTGACCTCGCCCGCTCTGCGCGGGCTCATCAGCGGCGGATTCGCCCATCGGCGCAAGACGCTCGCGGGCTCGCTCGGGCTCTCCGGGGGTGCGCCCGGACGCTCGCGCGAGCAGGTGCGAGCGGCGCTGGAGCGCCTCGGGCACCCCGCGGACGTGCGCGCCGAGCGCCTCTCGCCCGAGGACTTCAGGGCGCTTGCGCGAATCCTCGAGCTATGAGCGTCCACCGCGCGCTGGCGCCCGCCAAGGTCAACCTCGGCCTGTTCCTGGGGCCCAGGCGGGCCGCCGACGGCCGCCACGAGCTGGTCACGGTGATGCAGTCCATCTCGCTGGCGGACGAGCTGACGCTCGAACCCGCGCCGCCCGGGGCCACGGGCGATGAGGTCATCTGCCCCGGCGTGGAGGAAGCGGGCGGGGAGAACCTCGCGGCGGCCGCGCTGAGGGCGTTTCGGCAGCGCACCGGCTGGCGCTCGCCGCCGCTGCGGCTGAGCATCCACAAGCGCATACCTGTGGCAGCCGGACTGGGCGGCGGCTCGGCGGACGCCGCCGCGACGCTGCGCCTGGCCCATCAAGCCTCTGGGCTGGGTGAGGAGGCGCTGCTGCTGGCGCTGGCCGCCGAGCTGGGAGCGGACGTCCCCGCGCAGATATCCCCCGGACGCTGGCTGGCAACGGGCGCCGGCGAGCGGCTGTACGCGCTGGCAGACCCCAGATCCCCGTTCGGGCTGCTCGTGCTGCCGGGCGCCGGCGGCCTGTCCACCGCGGAGGTCTACGCCGAGGCCGACCGGCTCCGGGCGCCGCGCACCATGCGCGCGCTCACCGAGCACCGCGCGCAGCTCGCCTCCGCGCTGGAGCACGGCGCGCCGCTGCCGCTCGCCTCCGAGCTGCTGCACAACGACCTCCAGCGCGCCGCCGTGTCGTTGTGCCCGGAGATCGCCGGTGCGCTCGCGCAGGCGCGCGATGCGGGCGCCGAGCGGGAGCTGGTGAGCGGCTCCGGGCCGACCGTGGTGGGCCTGTTCGCGCCCGCGGGACCATCGGCCGGCAACGGCCCTGCGCTCGCCGAGCTGGCGGCCGCCTCGCTGCGCGAGCGCGTGCCCCGAGCGCTCTACGCCAAGCCCGTGGACGCGGCCTTCGCAGCAGCGAGGACGCTCGATCCGGCGCCGTCCGGCGCGGGATAGGGGTGGGTTGAGCCGGCCGTGGCGCAGGGCGCGAGCGGACGGGTGACACCGGCGTGCGCAACAATCCGGGCGATCATCCAATGAGCACAGAGACAATCAACGAGCTGGTAGCCAGCGGCGCCGGGGTGTTCGGCCTGGCACTGTACGCCGGCCTGATCCTGCGCCCGGCGTGGACGTCCTACTCGCGGCTGTGGGAGCGGCTGGCCGCGACCGTCCTGTCGCTCTACGTGCTCGCAGTGCTGGTCGGCGTCGGGGTCCTCGGCGCGCTCGCAGCCATCTTCTTCTGGGGCTGAGGGCGTGTCAGACCTAGCGGCGCTGGACGCGATCACCGAGGCGGTCGAGTCGGGCGCGGGACTGCCGGAGGTGGTCAGGGCGGCCGCCCGCGCGCTGGAGGCGAGCCTTGCGGTCACAGACGCCTGGGGAGCCACGCTCGCGGTGGCGGCCCGCTCGCCGGCCGAGGAGCGCTCGCTGCTGTCGGAGGGCCAGGGCGTCAGCAGCGTGCCGCTGCGCGTGGCCGACACGGTGGTGGGCACGCTGCACATTCGCGCCAAGACGGAGCCGAGCGCACCGATGCGCAGGCTGCTGCTGACTATGATCGCCTCGGAGGTCGAGCGTGTGCGGGCGCCGGAGCGCGTCTCGGAAACGGCCTCCGGCGACTTCCTGCGCGCGGTGCTGCGCCGCGAGCTGACCGGACGCGAGGAGCTGCTGGCGCGCGCCAAGGAACTGTCGCTGGACATCGAGGAGGGCGCCAGCATGATCGTCGTGCGCGCCCATCCGCAGGCGCCCACCGACGAGGGCTGGCGCGGGCGCGTGCGCGCCGTGGCCGAGCGCGGGGCGCGGGCCGTGGCCAGCCGCTCGATCGCCGCGCTCTCCGACCGCGAGGGGGTCCCCGGAGCGGAGGTGCTGCTGCTTGTGCCCGGCGGCGAGGACGCCACGGCCGCGCGCGCCGCAGAGGCGGTCCTGCACGAGATGGAAGCGGGCCTGGGCGGCTACACCTTCGCGCTTGGACGCAGCCGCGTGACGGAGGACCCCGCCGAGCTGCCGCGCGCCGCCAGCGAGGCGCTGCTGGCGGCGAACGTCGCGCAGGGCTCCCCCGAGGTCTCAGCGCTCGCGTTCGAGCAGACGGGCGCCTACCGGCTGCTGCTGTCGGCCATGAGCGAGAACCCGAGTGAGCTGCAGCGCTTCTACGCCGAGACCGTCGAGCCGCTGGTCGCCTACGACGAGCAGTATGAGACCGACCTCGTGCGCACGCTGGAGACCTTCCTGGAGGCCGACGGCAACGTCGCGGGCACCGCCCAGCGGCTGTTCACCCATCGCCACACCATCTACTACCGGCTGGAGCGGGTGCGCGAGCTCTCGGGTCTGGACGTCAGCTCCAGCGACGGACGCGAGAAGCTCAGCCTCGGCCTGAAGTCGATGCGCGTGCTGGGGATCACCTCCGCCGGCGGGCCCGCCCTGGAGGCGGGCGCCGAAGGGGGCCGCGTGCCCGCCGCCCGATCCGCGCCCCGCTCGGGTCGGCGCTCCTAGTGTCGGCGGCGGACGCCGAACTCGACCGCGTAGATGGCGCCGCTGGCGCCCGAGCGCAGGACGCCGGGCAACCCCGCCGCCACCGCCACGCCCGCATCGCGGTATTCGCCGCTGAGCATGATCTGGCGGTGTGGAGGGGAGGCCATCCATTCGCCGACGATGTGCGCCGGGGTTGATAACGCGCCCGTGCCCCACGCGATGTTCTGCCCGACGGAGATGCCCGCCGCGTGCGCCCGGTAGCGGGTCCCGACCACCAGCGACATCGGCGTCTGCCCCGACGGGCGCACGTCCGCGAAGTAGTTCCAGCGGACCATGCTCGTGAGCTGGCTGGCCGCCACGGAGCCCAGCTGGGAGTTGGAGCGCAGCGGGTGCAGACCGTGTGCCGCGCGGATCTCGTCGATCAGGCACAGCGTCGCCGCGTCCATGGCCGCAGCGTTCGCTCCATTGGGTCGCAGGGAGGCGCCGACGCAGCCAGCGGGCCGCGCGCCGGCCGCAGACGGGCCAGCGAGAGGCGCACTGGCGCAGGCCAAGAGACCCACAACCAGCGCCGCCAATTTCCTGCTCCCCGCTCTCGGCTTGCGCGTTGACAGAGTGCAAGTATCGTTGCAGCAGGAGCAGACGGGCGCGCCATCAACCCCGATGGCGCCCGTTCTCGGGCCTGCCGGAGCCCTCCGAGGTGCCCGCGATCGCGCCCGCGGCCCACGATCTATCCTCTTAGCTCCCTTGGGGGGTCGTCCAATGGCAGGACATCAGGTTTTGGTCCTGAGAATCGGGGTTCGAATCCCTGCCCCCCAGCT
>DAINPC010000126.1:0-6963 GCA_036743695.1 Solirubrobacteraceae bacterium
ACGCCGTCCAGCGCGTAGCGGGCGCGCAGGCGGTTCTCCAGGAAGTAGGCGTAGTCGCGCGTGACGCGCGTGCGCGAGTTGACCTGGATGGCGAAGCGCGGCGGGCGCTCGCCGATCTGGGCCATGTAGATCAGCTTCAGGCGGTGCCCGCTGGCGCCGCGGCGCGAGCCCACGGGCGGCTGGCGCGCCTGCACTGCCTCGGACAGGAAGCGGTTCAGCTCGGGCGTGGGAATGCGCCCGGCCATGCGGTCGCCGAGCGCGATCGCCTCGGTCAGCAGACGCGCCACGTGCCGGCCGGTCTTGGCGCTGGCGGTCAGCACGCGGGGGCGCAGGCGCAGCTTCTCGGCCACACGCGCGCGCTCGTGGTCGAGATCGAGCCGCCCCCCGGTGTCGCTGTCGGGGTGCTCCTGCATGTCCCACTTGTTCAGCACGATCGCAGTGGCGCAGCTGGCCTTCATCGCCAGCTCGGCGATGCGCAGGTCCTGGGCGGTGACGCCGTCGGCGGCGTCGCAGACGACGAGCGCCACGTCGGCGCGTTCTGCGGCACGCTGGGAGCGCAGGGCGGTGTAGTACTCGACGGAGTCGGCCACCTTGGACTGCCGGCGCATGCCGGCGGTGTCCACGAGGATCAGCTTGCGCTCGCCGACCATCAGCGGCATGTCAATCGCGTCGCGGGTGGTGCCGGCGAGCTCTGAGACGATCACGCGCTCCTCGCCCAGAAAACGGTTCACGAGCGAGGACTTGCCGACGTTGGGCCGGCCGATCACGGCCAGGCGGACGGTGTCCTCGTCGGGCTCGCGGTCGCCCTCGGGCAGCAGCTCGACGATCCGGTCCAGCAGGTCGCCCGAGCCGAGGCCCTGGGCGGCGGAGACGGGCAGCGGCTCGCCCAGGCCGAGGCGATGGAAGTCCGCAGCCAGCGACAGCTCGCCGACGCCGTCGCACTTGTTGGCGGCGACGATCGTGGGCAGCGGCGAGCGGCGCAGCAGGTCGGCCATCTCCTGATCGCCGGGGCGCACCCCGGCGCGCGCGTCGACGACGAGCACCGCCACCTGGGCATCGGCCAGCCCGGCGCGGGCCTGGTCGCGGATCGAGCCCGCGAGCGGGTCCTCGTCCTCGAAGTCCACGCCGCCCGTGTCGATCAGCGTGAACAGGCGCCCGTTCCACTCGCAGTCGAGCTCCTTGCGGTCGCGGGTGATCCCCGGGCGCTCGTGCACGACCGCCTCCCGCGTGCCCGTGAGGCGGTTGATCAGCGAGGACTTGCCCACGTTTGGATAGCCGACGATGGCGACCTTCATCAGGCCAGTATGACTGGGGAGCGGGCTCCTCCCGGCTCAGCCGGCGGCGGCGGCGGCGCGGGCGAGCGCGGCAATGCGCTCCACCACCTGCTCGACGCCCATGCCGGTCGTGTCGAGCGTCACGGACCCGCGAGCGGGCCGCAGCGGGCTGTGGGCGCGCGCGCTGTCGCGCTCGTCGCGCATGGCCTGCTCGGCGAGCACCGTCTGGACGTCTGCGCCCAGCTCGGCGGCGCGCCGGCGCGCGCGCTCGGTGGCGTCGGCGGTCAGGAAGACCTTCAGCTCGGCATCGGGCGCGACGACGGTGCCGATGTCGCGGCCCTCGGCCACCCAGTCGCCGTGGGCGATCAGCTCGCGCTGCTTGGCCACGAGCGCGTCGCGCACGGCCGGGTCGGCGGCCACCACGGAGGCGGCCTCGGAGACCTCGGGCGCGCGGATCGCCTCGCTCACGTCGCGCCCGTCCAGCCGCACCATCCCGCCGCCTGCCATCCCGCCGCCTGTCACGCCGTCGCCTGCGGCTCCGCTGCCGCCCAGCTCGATCGCGGCCGCGCCGGCCAATTCGCCCGGCTCGCGGCCGGGTGCGGCCAGCGAGAGCAGCGCGACGCAGCGGTACATGGCGCCGCTGTCCATGTAGGTGAAGCCGAGCCGGCGCGCCAGCTCGCGTGCGACGGTGGACTTGCCCGCGCCGGCGGGACCGTCGATCGCTACGAGCAAAGCTGCGCCACATCCTCGACGAACCCCGGATAGGACACGGCTGCGGCCTCCATCCCCACGACCTCCACGCCCTCGCGCGAGGCCAGCCCGGCGACGGCGCCGAGCATTGCCAGCCGATGGTCGCCGCGGGCGTCGATGGTGCCGCCGCGCAGGCCGCCGCTGCCGCGAACGGCGAAGCCGTCGGCGGTGGCCTCGATCTCGCCGCCGAGCCCCTGCAGCCCCTCCACGACCCCGGCGATGCGGTCGGACTCCTTGACGCGCAGCTCCTGGGCGCCGTGCACCACGGTCTCGCCCTCGGCGAAGCAGCCGAGCAGCGCCACCAGCGGCAGCTCGTCGATCGCCAGCGGGACCTCCTCGGCCTCCACGACGGTGCCCTCCAGCGCGCCGTGGGCGACGTCGAGGTCGCTGACGGGCTCCTCGGCCTGCAGCTCGCCGGTCTCGTCCTCGAGGTCGCCCAGCACGATCCCCTGCATGCGGCGCAGGATGCGCAGGAAGCCGGTGCGGGTCCAGTTGACGCCCACGTCGCGGATCAGCAGCCGCGAGCCGGGCACGAGCACGCCGGCGGCGATCAGGAAGGCGGCGGAGCTGGGGTCGCCGGGGATCCTCACGGGCTCGAGCAGCAGCTCGTCGGCGTTGACCACCGTCACGTGGCGGCCGTTGCGGTGGATGGCCACGCCGGCGCGCAGCAGCATCCGCTCGGTGTGGTCGCGGCTGCGCGCGGGCTCGCCGACGGTGGTGGCGCCGTCGGCTGCCAGCCCGGCGAACAGCACGCACGACTTGACCTGGGCGCTCGCCACCTCCAGCTCACAGGAGATGGCGCGCAGGCGTGCGCCGTGCACCTGCAGCGGCGGGAAGCGGCCCTCGCGCGCCTGGAGCTCGGCGCCCATCTGGCGCAGGGGCGTGGCGATCCGGTCGACGGGGCGGCGGCGGATGGACTCGTCGCCGTCGAGCGTGAAGGAGCGGCCCTCCTGCGCGGCCAGCCAGCCGGGCAGCAGCCGCATCAGCGTGCCGGCGTTGCCGACGTCGATCGGGCCGTCGGGCTCGCGCGCCTCGCGCAGGCCGGTGCCGCGCACGACGACCTCCTCGCCGTTGACCTCCACGAGCGCCCCGAGCGCCTGCACGGCCTGCAGCGTGGAGGTGGTGTCAGCGGCATGCAGGTAGCGCTCGATCCGGACCGGCTCGGTGGCCATCGCGCCGAGCAGCGCGGCGCGATGTGAGATCGACTTGTCGGGCGGTGCGCGCAGCTCGCCGGAAAGTCCGCCCGCAGGCTCGAAGCGCATGTTCATCGCGTCCCCCTGATGCTCGCACGAGATCTCGTGCGCGTCATGCTCGCACGACGGGGAACCCGAGGTCGGCGATCAGCTCGCGCGCGCGCCCCTGCTGCTCCTCGCCCCGGATCCACAGCGCCACGACGCCCTGGCGGTTGTCCTCGGAGGGCGACAGCGCCATGTCGGCGATGTTGACGCCGGCGCGACCGAGCGCCAGTGCGATCTCGGCGATCACGCCCGGGCGGTTGGGCACGGAGGCGCGCAGCTCGTGCACGGGTCCGCCGAGCAGGCCGGAGCCGAGCAGCGCCTCGCGGTCGGCGCGGGCCTGCTCGTTCCAGGCGCTCACCGCGGGGGCCTGCCCGGCCGAGAGCCAGCCGCGGAGGACCTGCATGCGTGCTGCCAGCTCGTCGATGCCGGCGATCAGGGCGTGGCGGTTGGACATGTAGATGTCGGTCCAGATGGCGCTGTTGGCGCCGGCCACGCGGGTGGCGTCGCGGAAGCTCGGCCCGACGGCGGGCAGGCGCTCGGATTCCTCGACCAGCAGGCCGGCGGCCTGCGTGACGAGCAGGTTGGCGAGCACGTGCGGCAGGTGCGAGACGCAGGCCATCAGGCGGTCGTGGGTATCGGCGTCGATGGCGCTGGGACGAGCGCCGAAGCTGACCAGCAGCCGGTGCAGGCGCTCATACAGCACCCCCGCGGTGCTTCCCTGCGCGGGGGTCAGATACCAGCTGGCGCCGTCGAAGAGGTCCTCGCGCGCGTGCTCCACGCCGGCGGTCTCGGCGCCCGCCAGCGGGTGCCCGCCCACGAACCGCTCGTCGGAGCCGGCGTCGGCGAGCAGCCGCTTGGTGGAGCCGACGTCGCTGACCACGCAGTCGGGGCCGGCGGCGGCGAGCGCCAGGCGCACGGTCTCGGCCAGCGCCCCCACGGGAGCGGCCACGAACACGACGTCGGCGTCGGCGACGGCGGAACCGATGTCTTCGGCGGCGATGTCGATGGCGCCCAGCTCCAGGGCCTTGGCGAGCACCTGCTCGTCGGGGTCATACCCACACACCTGCGCGTCGGCGCGCGTTCGCGCCGCAAGGCCGATCGAGCCGCCGATCAGCCCGACGCCGAGAACGGCGACCCTCAAGTGGCCGGCCCCGGCGCCAGGCGCATCAGACGCCGCTCAGCGCCTTGCCCGCCAGCGCGGCGGCCTGCTCCACGGCGCGGGCGTAGTCGGCGAAGTCCTCGGCCCTCAGCGCCTGGGGTCCGTCGCAGATGGCCTCGTCGGGGTTGGGGTGCACCTCGACGATGATCCCGTCGGCGCCGACGGCGGCAGCGGCGAGCGACAGCGGCAGCACCAGGTCGCGCCGCCCGGCGGCGTGGCTCGGATCGACGATCACGGGCAGGTGCGAGAGCTCCTTGAGCACGGGCACGGCCATCAGGTCGAGCGTGAAGCGGTAGGCGGTCTCGAACGTGCGGATTCCCCGCTCGCAGAGCATCACGTTGGGGTTGCCTTCCTTGAGGATGTACTCAGCCGCCATCAGCAGCTCGTCCAGGGTCGCGGAGAGGCCGCGCTTGAGTAGCGCCGGACGCCCGGAGCGGCCGATCTCGGCCAGCAGCGGGTAGTTCTGCATGTTGCGCGCGCCGATCTGGATCACGTCGGCGACCTCGAGCACGGCGTCGAGGTCGGAGATGTCCATCAGCTCGGTCACGATCGGCAGTCCTGTCTCGGCCTTCGCCTCGGCGAGCAGCCGCAGGCCCTCCTGACCGAGTCCCTGGAAGGCGTAGGGGGATGTGCGGGGCTTGTATGCGCCGCCGCGCAGCAGCGTCGCGCCGGCGTCGCGTACGACGCGCGCGGTCGTGAGCATCTGCTCGCGCGACTCGACCGTGCACGGGCCGGCGATCAGCGCGAAGTTCTCGCCCCCGACCTTGCGCCCGTCGATGTCGAGCACGGTGCGCTCGCCGTGGGTGATCTGCGCGGAGGCAAGCTTGTACGGCTTGAGGATCGGAACCACGCGGTCCACGCCGGGCTGGCCCTCGAGGCCGAGGCTCTCGACGTTCGCGTCCTGCTCGACGTCGCCGATCGCCCCGATCACGGTCACGCGGGCGCCGGAGCTGCGGTGCGCCCGCGCACCGGCTCGCTCGATCTTGGCGATGACCGCGTCGACCTCTTCCTCGGTCGCGGTCTCTTTCATGACGATCATCATCGATTCATCCTTTCACTGACGCCTGGAGATGTTAGAGGTGCTGGACGTCCGGGCTGAGCTTCCGCTCGTCCGGTTCCGTGAGGAGGGCGCGAAATGCACCCGCGAGGGTGGCGCTCGGTCCCACCGATGGGACCCCTCTGCGACCGCGGCGCCCGCTCACGAACGGGCTCCGGTCGAAGCGCCTAGCTAAATCGCCAGGCGTAGTCGAGCGACCAGGCGGCATACGCGAGGGTGAGAGGTGTGGTGGCGGGGGCGGATGCGTTCATGGTGCTCGTCAGTGCGTTGTAGCAGAGAATCGAGACGAGGTAAAGGAGCGCGAGACGGCCGCGTCGCCTGCGACAGACCGACGCCGGTGTCTCAGAGCGTTTCGGCGAGCGCGTCGAGGAACCGGCGGTTCTCATCGGGCAGGCCGTAGGTGACGCGCAGCGCGGGCGTGTCGCTGCCGAGAGCCGCGCCGGCGCGGACGAGCACGCCGCGCTCGGCGAGCCCCTTCATCACCTGCGCCTCGTCGCGATCCTCGCCGAGGTGCACCCAGCAGAAGTTCGCTTGCGACTCGGCCGCGGTGAGGCCGAGCGCGCGCAGGCGCTCATCGACGGAGATCCGCTCGGCGACGGTGCTGGTGACGCGGTCGATGACCGTGTCCTGGTGGGCGAGCGCCTCGACCGCGGCGGCTTGGGCGAGGGCGTTGCAGAAGAACGGCTGGCGGACCTGGTCGAGCGCGCGCGGCAACTCATCGGAGCCACAGAGCGCGAAGCCGACACGCAGCCCGCACAGACCGTGGACCTTGGAGAACGTGCGCAGCAGCGCGAGGTTGGGGTGCGCGGCGAGCAGGTCGATCGAGGAGTCGGGGTCCTCGAGCAGGTTGAACTCGCAGTAGGCCTCATCGACGATCACGCACACGTGCGACGGGACCTCGGCGATGAACTCGGCGATATCCGCGAGCGGGAGCGCGGTGCTGGTGGGGTTGTTGGGGTTGCACACGATCACCAGGCGCGTCGCGACGGTGATCTCGCGCAGCATCGCGGGCAGGTCGTGGCGCTGCTCGCCGTCGAGCGGCACTGTGATCGCGCGGGCGCCGGAGGCGGCTGCGAGGTGCGGATACACAGAAAACGAAGGCCAGGCGTAGACGATCTCCGCGCCGGGCTCGAGCAGCGCCTCGCCCGCGGCGAGCAGGATGTCGCAGGAGCCGTTGCCGATCGCGATCCGCGAGCTCGGGACCTCGTAGCGCTCGGCGAGGCTCTTGCGCAGCAGTGAGTTGGAGGGGTCGGGGTAGCGGTTGAGCGTTCCCATCGCGCGGTCGATCGCCTCTCGCACGGCGGGCAGCGGCGGGAACGGCGACTCGTTGGAAGCAAGCCGTACAAGCGGCTCCTGCTGGGCGTAGCCGCCGGCGGCGGGATACGTGGGGATCCGGTGGATCCGCTGTGAGAACTCGATCGCCACCGGCCTATTGTGCCGCGTGCAGGTCCGCGCGCAGCTCGCGCGCGTCGCCGAGGTACACGT
>DAINPC010000127.1:0-1308 GCA_036743695.1 Solirubrobacteraceae bacterium
GGCGAGGAGGCATACGCGACGGGTGAGGGCGCGATCCTCGTCGTGCCAGAGGCCACCATCGAGGCTGAGCTGGCTGTCGCGCAACTCTGATGGCTCACTGAGCAACACGAAGGAGGGCCTCCTACTGGTCCTGCGAACGGCAGCCGACGCGGCAGTCGAACACGATAGGCCCAAGCTTGACCTCGTTATACTCTGGGGCGATGACGGCATCGGCTGATCCATCAGCTGCCGCGCGTACGCCGCCGCAGAAGAGAGCCCCTGACTTCTTCATCGCGGGCAACCCCAAGAGCGGCACGACGGCGCTCTACGAGATGCTGAGACGTCACCCGCAGATCTACATGCCCGACGTCAAGGAGTTGTATTTCTTTTCAGGCGATCGGCGCCCTGACTTCTCACCGTCCAATCCACTTCCAAAGACACTTGACGAGTATCTGTCGCGGTTCGCTGCGGCGAGGCCGGAGCAGCGTGTTGGCGATGCGACGCCGTCTTACCTCAAATCTCACACGGCGGCAGCCAGCATCGCGGAGGTGCAACCGGACGCGCGCATCATCGCGATCTTCCGAGAGCCCGCGAGCTTCCTGCGCTCGCTGCATATGCAGAGCGTTCAGTATCACGCCGAGACGGAGACGGATCTCCGCAAGGCGATGGTCAACCGCGAACGGGTGAATGATCCGCGCCGACGCGCTTCGTCACAGACGGTCCTGCATTCAGAGCACGTACGATATGTCGAGCAGTTGCGCCGTTTTCACGCGGTGTTCCCAACCGAGCAGGTGCTGGTTCTGATCTACGAGGACTTCCGGCGTGACAACGAGGCGACTGTACGCCAGGTGCTGCGGTTCCTGGAAGTGGACGATACGCGTCCAGTTGAGGTAATAGAAGCGAACCCCACCGTCCGCGTACGCTCCCCACAGCTCCACAAGCTCGTACGCTCCGTGTATCTGGGACGGGGAGCTGTTCCGCGGGTCGCGAGGGCGGGGATCAAGGCGCTCACGCCGACGCGCCTGCGCCGCAACGCCGTCCGAGCGGCCCAGCAGCGCCTCGTCTACGGCGACCCGCGCCCGCCCGATGAGGAGCTGATGCTCGAGTTGCGGCGCCGCTTCAAGGGAGAGGTCGTGGCCCTGAGCGAGTATCTGGATCGCGACCTCGTAACGCTCTGGGGTTATGACAGCATCACCTGAGCCACCTACGCTTGCGTGTAGTGAGTAGCGGTGCCTAAGGGCTCACGCTTGGCCTGCTGGCATCGAAGGAGCTGCTGGGCGAAGGATCTCCAGGGTGAATTGGCCGCCACGCCATCCCATCGCCGTGCTC
>DAINPC010000127.1:1318-6954 GCA_036743695.1 Solirubrobacteraceae bacterium
CCTGGGAAGCCCACAACCCATAGGAATACCCTCATGTCCAGCGCTCCCCGCCAGCCGCCGCTTTGGGAACCGTCTACGGACGATCGCGAGCGAGCCGAGATGACACGCTTCATGCGCTGGGCCGGTGAGCGTCGCGGCCACCCGTTCTCCGACTACGGCGAGCTCTGGCGGTGGTCGGTGGACGAGCTGGAGGACTTCTGGAGCTACATCTGGGAGTTCTGCGGCGTGCGCGCCTCAAAACCCTACGAGCGCGTGCTCGGCTCCCGTCAGATGCCGGGCGCGAGCTGGTTCGAGGGAGCCGAGCTCAACTACGCGGAGAACATGCTCGGCGACCTCCGCTCGGGCGGCGATCGGGACGCGGGCACGGTCGCGATCCTGCACTCCTCCGAGCTGCGCGAGCTCGACGAGCTCACCTGGGGCGAGCTCTCCACGAAGATCGCCGCCGCGGCCGGAGGGCTGCGCGCGCTCGGCGTCGCTCGCGGCGACCGGGTCGTCGCCTACATGCCGAACATCCCCGAGACGCTGATCGCGTTCCTCGCGGTCGCGTCGATCGGCGCGATCTGGTCGAGCGCCGCGCCCGAGTTCGGCGCGCGTAGCGTGATCGACCGCTTCGCCCAGATCGAGCCGAAGGTTCTGCTGACGGTCGACGGTTACCGTCAGGACGGCAAGGACTTCGACCGCGCGGCTGTCGTGCAGAGCATCCTCGAGGAGCTCCCCACGGTCGAGCACGTGGTGCTGCTGCCATATCTGTCCGAGAGCCCCGGGGTCGGCGAGTCGGTCAGCTGGGATGAGCTGCTGCGGCGCGGCGAGGGCTCACCGCTGCGCTTCGAGCAGGTCCCGTTCGACCACCCCCTGTGGGTGCTCTACTCGTCCGGCACCACGGGCCTGCCGAAGGCGATCGTCCAGGGCCACGGCGGCATTCTGCTTGAGCAGCTGAAGCAGAGCCTGCACCTGGATCTGCGCCCGGGCGACCGCATGTTCTGGTTCACCACGACCGGCTGGATGATGTGGAACTTCCTCGTCGGCTGCATGCTCTCAGACGCAGCGATCGTCCTCTACGACGGCAGTCCCGCCCACCCGGACTTCGGCGCCCTGTGGAGCTTCGCCGAGCGTGCCGGCATCACCTGCATGGGGGTGAGCGCGGGCCTGCTCGCCAGCTGCGAGAAGGCCGGGGTGGAGCCCGGACGCGACTACGACCTGCACGCCCTGCGCACGATCGGCTCGACCGGCTCTCCGCTGACGCCCGAGAGCTTCAGGTGGGTCTATGAGCACGCCGGATCGAGCATCTGGCTGTTCTCCATTAGCGGCGGCACCGACGTGTGCACGGCGTTCGTCGCGGGTTGTCCGCTGCTGCCCGTCTACGAGGGCGAGCTGCAATGCCGCGCGCTCGCCTGCGCGGTGGACTCCTGGGACGAGCAGGGCCGCAGCCTTACCGATGAGGTCGGTGAGCTCGTCCTTACCGAGCCGATGCCCTCGATGCCGCTGTTCTTCTGGGGCGATGAGGACGGCGAGCGCCTGCGCGAGAGCTACTTCTCGATGTATCCCGGCGTCTGGCGCCACGGCGACTGGATCCGCATCACGCCTCGAGGAGGCGCTGTCATCTACGGCCGCTCGGACGCCACGATCAACCGCCAGGGCGTGCGCATGGGCACCAGCGAGATCTATCGCGCCGCGGGCGCCGTGCCGGAGGTGCTCGACGCGCTGGTGGTCGACGTCCCGAACGGCAGGGAAGA
Organism: Solirubrobacteraceae bacterium; assembly: GCA_036743695.1. Taxonomy (GTDB): domain Bacteria; phylum Actinomycetota; class Thermoleophilia; order Solirubrobacterales; family Solirubrobacteraceae; genus Palsa-744. The sequence continues at coordinate 3,052 of DAINPC010000127.1, forward strand.
GGGAGAGCTGTGGATGGTGCTGTTCGTCGTGCTCGCGCCCGGCGTCAGTCTCGACGACGAGCTCGCGGCGCAGATCAAGCGGCGCGTTCGCGAAGACTGCTCGCCGCGTCACGTGCCCAACGAGGTCCGCCAGATCGAGGAGGTCCCGCGCACGCTGTCGGGCAAGGTGCTCGAGGTGCCGGTCAAGCGCATCCTGATGGGCGCGGCTCCGAGCGAGGCGACGAGCGTCGACTCGCTTGCCAACCCCGCCTCGCTCGACTACTTCGTGGAGCTCGCCCAGGAGCTGGGACGTGAGGCCGTCGAGGGGACGCCCGAGGAGGCGGCAGGCTCGCTGGCGCAGAATCTGACGGGCCTGCGAGAGGCCGATCGTGACGAGGCCGTGCTGGAGCTGGTGTTGACCCACGTGGCGGCAGTGCTCGGGAGCGCTCCCGCAGAGCCGATCGACCCGCAGCGCACCTTCAAGGAGCTCGGCTTTGACTCCGTGGCCGCTGTGGAGCTGCGCAACCGCCTGGGAAGGGCAGTTGGATTACGGCTGCCTTGGATGCTGCTCTTCGATCATCCCACGCCGGAAGCGGTGGCGAAGCTTGTGCGCTCGCGCGTAGAAGAGGTCGAACTGAGGGGGCAGGCCGACGAGCCGCTGGCGATCGTCGGCACCACCGAGCAGACCTCTGATCTGGCCGCTGCGCTGGAGACGATCAGACGGCGATCCGTTCCGCCGCGGATGCCACGTGCCAGCCTTGATATCCGCGTCAAGACCTCGCCGTGGGTGCGTAGCGTGCTGCCGACGCGACTCCTCGTGAACAGGGCCGCACGCCGAGGGCAGGCGATCTGGGAGCGGAGCGTCAGCGAGCGCGAGGATGCGGTTGCGGTGATGGAGACGATCATCGCCGGAACGCCGCGCGCCCACGAGCTGCGCGAGCTCGCGCAGCTGCATTTGATAGAGAGCCAGATCGACAGGGTGCTCTTCTGGCAGCAACGGTGGTCGGCGAAAGTCGACGCCCGGTCGGCTGCGTGCCTACACGCGGCGCTGTCGGAAGACCGGGGAGTGCTCCTAAGTGTCAGCCACATCGGGCCTTACTATCGCTTGCTGTGCGCTCCGCCCTTCAACGGCCGTGATACGTATCTCGTCGCTGGACCCTGGTTCTTCGAGCCACCGAGCCCCGACTACTGGGGACGACGTCTCGCCCGCTGGCGCAAAGGCACGAAGAGTCGCCTGGTGCTCTCCGATGGGTCGTTTCCGATCATCCAGGCCCTGCTTGAACGGGGCGATCCCGTCTTCCTCCACTTCGACATGCCCGGCCCGCACGAGACGCGCTTCCTGGGCAAGTCGGCGATGATGGCCGACGGCAGCGCGCAACTCGCTGTCCGAGCCGACGCGCTCGTGCTGCCACTGCGCGCGCGACGTGTGGGCCACAACGTATGGGTCGATGCCGGCGCACCGCTTGACCCCCAGGAGTTCGCAGGTGTCGATGAGCTACACGACGCGCTGGCCGCACTTCACGAGCGCTGGATCCTCGAGAACCCCGCAGCGATCGAGAACCCCGCAGCACGGGGTGGGAGCACGGAGCAGCTGCCGGGACGCCAAAAGTAGCTCTCTTGCAGGTATTTCTTCTAGTGGGCGATCCAGGATTCGAACCTGGGACCTCTTCCTTATCAGAGAAGCGCTCTAACCAACTGAGCTAATCGCCCGCACGCGACGCGGCCATGTTATCGCCCACGACTTACCGCCGAGGCCGCACGCGACGAGCCAGCTCCAGCGCCTCCTCGGGGCTCGAGAACGACAGCTCGGCGCGATAGCCGCCGCCGCGGGCGGGCTTGACGCGAACCTCCGCGCCCAGCGCCGAGGTGAGGGCGTCGGCGATGTCCAAGGACGCCTGCTCCTGGTCGGGGTGCGGGCGTCCGGCGAACGCGCCGCGGGGCGCCTTGCCCTGCTTCGCGCCGTCGGCGGCCGCGTTGCTCGCGCGGGCGCGCGCTTCGACCACCCGGACCGACCACCCCTGCTCGGCGGCGCTGCGCGCGATGCTGGCGCGGGCGGAGTGATCCGCGGCAAGCAGCAGCGCGCGGCCGTGGCCCTCGCTGAGCGCGCCCTGCTGCAGCAGCTCGATGACCGCGTCGGGCAGGTCCAGAAGCCGCACCAGGTTGCTGAGCGCCACGCGGCTGCGCCCCACGCGACGCGCGACCTCCTCGCGCGTGAGCCCCAGCTCCTCCACCAGCGCAGCGCACGCCCGTGCCTCGTCGATCGGGTTGAGGTCCTCGCGCGCCATGTTCTCGATCAGCGCCACTTCCAGAGACGCCGCGTCCTCGCGGTCGCGGACGAGCGCGGGAATCGTCTGCAGGCCCGCGATCCGCGCCGCCCGCCAGCGGCGCTCGCCGGCGACCAGCTCGTAGCTGCCACCGGGCCTTGGGCGGACCAGCACCGGCTGCAGCACCCCCTGCTCGCCCAGCGACCCCGCCAGCGCCTCCAGGGCATCCTGGTCGAAGTCCCGGCGGGGCTGCCTTGGGTTGGGTGCAATCAGCTCGACGGGCAGCTCCCGCAGCTCCTCCTCGTCGGCCTCCGCGCCCGGGCCCGACACCGACAGGATCGCTCCGAGCCCCCTGCCCATTCCCGGCCTCGGCTTAGCCACGCGCAGCGACCTCCTTGGCCAACTCGAAGTAGGCCTCCGCCCCCGCGCTGTGAGGGTCGTGGTGGGTCACCGGCAGCCCATAGCTGGGGGCCTCCCCCACGCGGACGTTGCGGGGGATGACCGTGTCGAACACGAGATCGGGAAAGTGAGCGCGGACCTCGCGCTCCACGTCCTGACCCAGGCGCGTACGGCTGTCGTGCATGGTGAGCAGCATTCCCGCCACGGTCAGGCGCGGATTCAGCTCGCGCTGCACCAGCGACAGCGTCTCCAACAGCCCCGCCAGGCCCTCCAGCGCGAAATACTCCGTCTGCACCGGCACGATCACCTTGTCCGCCGCCACCAGCGCGCAGACCGTCAGCGGCCCGAGCGACGGCGGGCAATCCAGCAGGATGTATTGAAAGCTGTCCTTCAGCGGCGCCAGGCAGTCGCGCAGGCGGTACTCAAAGCCCTCCATCCGGGGCAGCTCCACGTTCGCGCCGGCGAGCCCCGCTCCCGCGGGCAGCGCGCGCAGGCCGGCCACCGCCGAGTCGGTCAGCGCCTCCTCCGCGCTCACCTCGCCCGCGAGCACTTCATACAGCCCCGGTGCCTGGGTCCGCGCTATCCCCAGGCCCACCGTCGCGTTGGCCTGCGGATCCACGTCCACCAGAAGCGTCGTGTATCCCGCCTCGGCGATGCAGGCAGCCACGTTCACAGCCGTGGTCGTCTTGCCCACGCCGCCCTTCTGGTTGGCCACCGCGTAGATCGTGCCCATGGCCTGCAAGCTAGCCGATCGGCGCCCGATCCCTGCCAATCCACGAGATAGCCCAATCCCCAGGGCGCCTGCGCGCTCGTCTCAACCCCCGAGCGGGCGCTTGCGCGCCACGCCAGCGCGCCTGGGGAATCGCGCGGGCGTCTCCGCCGCCTTGACGAACAGATGCATGTTGAGATCCAGCGCCGCGTCGAACGGCACGACGCTGCGCACCTCCAGCCTGCGCAGACCGAGCTCCTCCGCGGCCCGTGCCGCCGCATGCTCCTGCGTCGCGGAGCGCTGCCCGCGCCAGTCCACCAGCGTTCCGCCAATCCGCAGCAGCGGGGCCGCATACTCCAGTACGACCGGCTGCGCTGCCAGCGCGCGGACCATCACGAGATCGTGGGCACCCTCGCCGTCGCGCCACTCCTCAGCCCGCGCGCAGACAACGCGCGCATTCCCTATCCCCGCGCTGGCGATCGCCGCTTCCATGAAGGCGCACTTTCGCGCCTGGCTCTCAACCAGTCGGACCTCGCTGCCCGGCAGAGCCAC
>DAINPC010000128.1:0-6950 GCA_036743695.1 Solirubrobacteraceae bacterium
GAGATCGCCTACGCAGGAATCGCCCGCCAGGCGCAGCTGATCGCCGATGGGGAGATCTCCTCCCGCGAGCTGCTGGAGCTGTGTCTGGAGCGCATCGCGCGGTTCGACCGATCGGAGATCGGCCAGCCCCTGAACGCCTTTCGCACCGTGTTCGCCGAGCGCGCCCGTCTGGAAGCCGACCAGGCGGACGCGCGCAGGGGCGCAGGCGGCGAACGCCCGCTGCTGGGCGTGCCCATGGCGGTCAAGGACGACATAGACGTAGCCGGCGAGGTGACCGCGTACGGGACCAACGCGTTCGGCCCCCCCGTGCGCGCGGACGCCGAGGTGGTGCGCCGCCTGCGCGAGGCGGGCGCGGTGGTGATCGGCAAGACCAACGTGCCCGAGCTGACGCTGTGGCCGTTCACCGAGACGGCCACCTTCGGCGCCACCCGCAACCCTTGGGACCTCCAGCGCGCGCCCGGCGGCTCCAGCGGGGGCAGCGCCGCGGCTGTCGCCGCGGGCCTGGTGGGCGCGGCGCTGGGCTCCGACGGGGCGGGCTCGATCCGCATCCCGGCGGCCTGGTGCGGGCTGTTCGGGCTGAAGCCCCAGCGCGGACGGGTGTCGATGGCGCCGCGCTCGCGCGGCTGGCACGGGCTGTCGGTCAACGGGGTGCTGAGCCGCCGCGTGGCCGACACCGCTCTGTTCCTGGACGTGGCCTCCGGCACGATCGACATCGATCACGACAGCGCGCCCGCGCCCGCCGTCCCGTTCGCGCAGGCAGCCGCCGCGGCGCCGGGCCGGCTGCGGATCGCCTGCTCCACGCGCGTTCCGTTCGGTGTGATCTCAAAGCTCGACGCAGACGCGGAGCGCTCCTTTCGGGAGACGATCGAGCTGCTGCGCTCGCTCGGACACGAGGTCTCAGAGCGCGACCCGGACTACGGGCGGGACACCGTTCCCGCGGTGCTCGTGCGCTACCTGCGCGGCGCCCACGACGACGCCGCCGCGCTGGCGCATCCCGAGCGCCTGGAACGGCGCACGCGCGGGATCGCGCGTCTCGGCGGGCTGATCCCGCGGGCGCTGCTGGAGCGGGCCCTGGCGGGCGAGGCGGAGCTCGCGCGCCGGCTGAACCGCGTGTTCGAGGACCACGACGTGCTGCTCACGCCGGCCACGGCCGCGCCGCCGCTCCGGATCGGCCAGCTGCAGGGCCGCGGCGCGCTGTGGACGCTGAACGCCGTCGGCGGCATGGTCCCCTACAACGGCGTCTGGAACGTCACCGGCCAGCCCGCCGCCTCCGTGCCCGCGGGGTTCGGCGCGGACGGCCTGCCCCGCGCGGTGCAGCTGGTGGGACGCCCGGGCGACGAGGTCACGCTGCTGTCGCTCGCCGGTCAGCTCGAGGCCGAGCGCCCGTGGGCGCAGGAGCGCCCGGCAGAGTTCGCGTGAGCGAGGAGGGCGCACTGCTGGAGGTGGCCGTGGAGGCCGCCCGCATGGCCGGCGTGCTGCTGCTGGAACGCGTCGGCCGGGGCGCCGAGCGGGAGGTGAGCAGCAAGAGCACCCCCACCGACCTGGTCAGCGAAGCCGACCTGGCCTCCGAGCGGGCCATCCGCGAGCTGCTCGCCAGGCGTCGCCCGCACGACGGCTTCGTGGGGGAGGAGGGCGGCAGCGAGGCGGGCACCAGCGGCCTCAGCTGGGTGGTGGACCCGCTCGACGGGACCGTCAACTTCCTGTTCGGCATCCCCCAGTGGTGCGTGAGCGTGGCCGTGCGCGACAGCCAGGGTGCGCTCGCGGGCGCCGTCTACGATCCCAACCGCGACGAGCTGTTCACCGCCAGCCGTCGCGGTCCGGCGACGCAGGCGGGCCCGGCGGGCTCCCCGGCGATCGAGCTGGACGCCGCGCGCGCTCCCGCTGGCAGGCAGGGGGGAGGGCAGGGCGCGGGAGCCCAGCAGGCCCTGGCGAGCGCCATGGTCGCCACCGGCTTGGCCTACGACGCGGACGTGCGCGCGGCGCAGGCCAACGTGCTCGCCCGGCTGGCCCCGCGCGTGCGCGACATCCGCCGCTTCGGCAGCGCGGCGCTCGATCTCACGTGGACCGCCGCGGGGCGATATGATGCGTACTTCGAGCGGTCGGTCAAGCAGTGGGACGTAGCCGCGGGAGCGCTGATCTGCGAACGCGCCGGCCTGCTCGTGCGCGAGCTGCCCGTCCACCACAACCTGCCCTGGGGGATCCTCGTCGCCCGGCCGGGCCTCGTCGATCAGCTACTGGAGATCATCAGCGGCCCCTGAGCCGCGCGCTCGGGCTCGCGGGTCGCGCTCGGGGCTCGTGCGCCGCGTAGAGCGGCAACCGCGGGCTCGCGCCCGGACGAGCGATGCGGCGGGTGGGAATCGAACCCACACGCCCTTTCGGACAGGGGCTTTTGAGGCCCCCGCGTCTACCGTTCCGCCACCGCCGCAAGATGGTCGCTGCAACGAGGATATAGGCGTTCTTAGGCTGGGTGGGGAGGAGCGTCGCGATAGATCTCGCTGCGGGCGCCCGGGTCGCGACGCTCGAGCTCGACGTTCCAGCCCTGGTTGAAGCCGCGCATGGCGAACGCCACGAGCAGGATCTGCACGGGCACGATCAGCAGCGTCAGCAGCCCCAGCAGGCCGGCGTTCAGGGCCGGCTGGGCAAAGCCGGATTTGTCGCGATTGAACCACGCCGGCCCTGCGACGAGCGCGAAGATCGTGAGCAGGACCGCCAGCGCAGCCCCGACAGGGAGCACGCCGCGGTTCCAGCGCGCGGCGAAGAAGGCCAGCAGGAGATACACGACGACGTACCCGATCTGGACCGGGAGGGCTCCCTCGAGAACCTTCCAGCCGCCCACGGTCACGATCAACACGAGCGCCGCGCTCACGACGAGCAGCACGACGACGGTTGCACGGGTGGCCTGCACGACAGGCTTGTCGCGATTGGGGTGCGTGATGATCACGCCAGGCCTCTCCTCCGGAACCGAGGGCATCACAGCCGTGACCATACAAGCTCACGCGGCCCGAGTGCTCGGGACCGCAGGGCTGGAGCGCTCGCCCGTGGCGATGTACGCTGCCAGGCACCGCGCGGGCGTGGTGGAATTGGTAGACACGCCGGCCTTAGGAGCCGGTGGGCGAAAGCCCTTGGGGGTTCGAGTCCCTTCGCCCGCATTGGCAGAAAAGGCCTGGTAATCCAGGCCTTTTCTTATTCTGAAGGACGCTGACGGATCGGTACCGGCGCGGGTTGGGTAACATGGTTGGGTAACATGCTGCCCAGGCTCCCCACCTACTCGCTACAGCTCCGCGCGCAGGGCACGCGGGCCTTCTACGAGGTCATGTTTCGCATCGACGGCCGGCAGCTCAAGCGCCGCGTCGGCCCCGCATGGGTCACGCCTGCCGGCAAGCCGCGGCGCGGGCGTCCACGGGACGGCTGCCTCGACGTCGCCGGCGCGCACGACCGCGCCCGCGAGATCGTCGCCGAGCAGGCCGTCAAGGCGGCCGACCCGCAGGCGGCCGGTCCGACGTTCCGCGAGGTCGCGCTCGACTACATGCGCTGGCTTGAGCGGGTCAAGGGTGCGAAGCCCTCGACGCTGGCCGACCACGGCTACGCGCTCGCCGAGTCGAACGGCACCACAAGCGGACAGGTCATGCTCGCGCTCGGCGACCGGCCTGCGGCCGAGGTCACGCCCAGCGATGTCGAGAACCTGCTCGACGCGCTCGCCGTGTCGGGCGCCTCGCCCCGGACGATCAACAAGCGGCGCGCGTTGCTCGGCGCGGTGTTCAGCTATGGCGTCAAGCGCGCCGGCCTGTCCGCCAACCCCGTGCGCGCGACAGACAAGCGCCGTGAACCGCAGCGGGCGGCGCTCGATACGTACAGCGTCGCGGAGGTCGAGCGGCTCGCGGCGGCGCTGGCCGAGGGTAGGCACCGCGATCGGCCGGCAGCCAGCGACGCGACCCGGGCCGAGGACGCTCAGGACGCCGAGCTGGTGCGCGTCGCGGCGTACACGGGACTGCGCCAGGGCGAGCTGCGTGCGCTGCGCTGGCGTGACGTCGGTGAGGACGTCATCACCGTCTCGCGGGCGCTGTCGGCCGGTGTGGAGTCCGGGACCAAGGGCGGCCGCGTCCGGCACGTCCCGCTCGTGCCGCGCGCGGCCGAGGCGCTTGAGCGCCTGCGCGCACGTGGGGACTTCACCGCGCGCGACGAGCTGGTGTTCTGCAACTGGCGCGGACGCGCGCTTGACCCGAGCGCGCTGGTCACGAGGTTCAAGCGCGCGCGCGACGCCGTCGGGCTGCGCCCGCTCCGCTTCCACGACCTCAGACACACCTACGGCTCGCTGCTCGCGACCGGCGGCGTGCCGGTCACCGAGATACAGGCGGCCATGGGACACGCGGACCTCCAAACGACGGCGCGCTACCTGCACGCCCGCCAGGCGAGTGAGCAGGTCGATCGTTTCGCGCGGGCGTTCGCTGAGGACCGCGACCGACGTCCATGACCGCTTCGAGGGCCGCCCGGCTGAAGCGGCGGTGCCGGCCGATTCGGACGGAGGGCAGCTCGTCGCGTGCGGCGTAGTCGTGCACCGAGCGCACGGGGATCTGCAGATATTCGGCGACCTCGGCTGCTGTCATCACGTCGTGTTGTTCGGCGCTCATGCCGTGGCCGCCGCTTGCTCTAAACCCGGGTTGGTCCTGATGGTCATCACCCAGAAAGCCGAGCAACGTGCTCGATGTGCAAGCAGATTTCCGCCGAAGGCGCGGGCATCGGCGCCATCCGTGCGCTCCTTGAAGCTATCGCGAGCATCATGACTGAACGCCCTGATCCGTTCGCAGCAATCGACCGCTATTTCGCCGCGGCCACGATCGCGCACGAGTACGTCGCCGACCTCCATCGCGAGTTCGGCGCGCTCGGCGCGGACAGTGCTCACACGCGGGCGCTGCTCGGTGAGTCCGCCGCCGTCGTCACCGAACGGATGCCGGCGCTGACGCGCGAGCTGCGCCAGCTGAGGGAGCAGTGGGAGACACAGAACCTTCTCGACCCGCCCCGGGCGAAGCGCACGCTGCAGCTCGCCGAGACTCGCCTCATCGAATCCGAGCCGGAACTAACAGCGCTGCGAGGGCGCCAGGACGAGATCGTCGCGGAGATGCGCGGGCTGCTCGAACGTGCCCGAGGAAGCTAGCGCTCAGCGAGCAGCCAGACGAGCGGCCGCAGCGTCCTCGTAGCGCCCGGCGAGCGCCAAGCTGGCGTCGCGGACGCCGTTGATATCGCTCTGCTCGGCCTGGGCGCGCAGCTCACGGGCCCGAGCCTGCAGCTGCTCTGGGCTCTGCGTACTGTCGCGCAGCCGGTCCTCCATCGCGGCGAGCAGCCAGCGATCCTCGTCACGCAACGACGGCCAAGGTGAAGTCGACACACGTTGATTGTACCGGTGGGTAAGCGGAGCCTTGTGGGCGAGATCGTGAGGTTCACGGACGCCGTGCCGCAACTTCGACCCGCCGTTCCGCCGATTTAGCGCTCAGCGGGAGCGACGCTCGCCTCCACGGAGTGGATCGCCAAAACGAGCGACCCAACAGCGACGAAGGAAACGCCACCGTCGCCCCCTCGATGCCGCCGTAGACGCTTCGTCTGACATGCCGGCCCACGGACGCCGCCCTGCGCGCCCGATCACGCCACCCGCCATCTCGACGATCTCGCGTCCGCTCGCCTCTTTGCCCTCACCGCCCTGACAATCCGCCGCATTGCACCCCGACCATGAAGCTCCATGTCCGAATCGGTGCTCCCGTAGTTCTTGTTCTCAACTCGCTACACCCTGCTGCCCGCTCGCTCCGGCTCATCACTCTGCATCTGGCCTCGCCATAAACATCTGTGATGTGTTGGTCGAGGAAGGGGGTCCCCGGGTCGAAGCGAAGCGGAGAGGCGGGGACCCCCTTCCTCGATGCCAGCTGCAGAGCCAAATTTCGCCTAGCGAGCGGGCTCCTCGACGGTCTCGGGCGGGTCGAAAATCATCGCTCCAGCACCGGCGGTCCAGCGTGCCACGCGGCAAGGCGCCGAGGGGTGCGCGGGACGGCGCTCAGCCCCATCCCCGCTGGCCGGCTTGTGAGGCAACCGCCTATCGGCGTGTTCCGGCGCCGGCGCTGGGCACTGAGGAGGATGTTTTCCGATGTTACGTTTAGCTCAATGACACGAGCCGAGCTACACCGACTTGTAGACGAGCTACCCGACGAGAGCGTGGATGCTGCCGGCATCCTGCTCACGCGCGCCCAGGATCCGATGGTGGCAGCCCTCGAGGCAGTTCCGCTTGACGATGCGCCTTACACCGAGGACGACCGCGCAAGGTCCGACGCGGGCTGGGCGGCGTACGAGCTGGGCGAGGCGATCAAGGTAGGCGAGCTGGTTGTGGAGCCGAAGCCTGACGCCTGAGCTGCCCCCGGTGATCGCGTCCGCGGAGTACCTTCCCAGCGTGGGTGTCGAGCACAGCAGCCGCCAAGAGGAACGCGCCGGACGTCAGAAGGCGAGAGCGCTCATCGCCGAGTATCACGAGCAGCAGCTGCTCGCGCTGCTCGAGCACGTTCGCGGCGGGTTCACGCGACTGGACCGCGGCGAGATCGATGCGTTCGAGCTCGACGAGCTGATCCACCGCTACCAGCGCTCGGCGCGCGAGCTCTGGAAGTTCTGCGGCCAGACCGGCGGCGGCTGGGAGCGCGCAGCGCGTACGCTCGAGTGGCTCCGCGAGGTGGGCGACGAGCCCGATTGGTGGCAAGCCGGCGATACGCCCCGCCGACGATCGTAGTAATCCCCCGCGGCGGTTACCGCGCTTTTTGCGGCAGCGGTGGGTCCATGTCGTGTGTTCTGATCCCCCGGGAGCAACGCGAGGAGAGCGGCGGGCAACGCGCTCACAATCGAGGACAAAGCAACAGGCAGCCGCGTGCTTAGCCCGGATCTTGCAGCAAGCGGTTTGATGTGAGTGTTTTGCGGTCCGG
>DAINPC010000129.1:0-6904 GCA_036743695.1 Solirubrobacteraceae bacterium
GGTTCGCCGCCGATCGGGAAGTCGCGCCGCTGCGGGTGGCCCTCGTAGTCCTCGGGCATGAGGATCCGCCGCAGGTCCGGATGGCCGCGGAAGACGACGCCGAACATGTCATAGACCTCGCGCTCCTGGTGGTCGGCGGTGGGCCATTCGTCGGTCACGGAGTCCACCTCGGGGGTGTCGCTCGCCAGCGCCAGCTTGACCGTGATGCGGTCCACCCGCTGCATGTCCAGCAGCTCGTAGACGACCCCCAGGCGCGGCTCGTGCGGGTGGTGGTCCACGCCGTGCAGGCTCGACATGAAGGCGTACCCGCGCGAGCGCAGATGGGCCAGGACCGCGCGGATGCGCCCGGGCTCCACCAGCAGCGTGCCGCGCCCGCGGAAGAACAGCGTCTCGATCACCGGGCTGCCGGCGCTGGCACCCTCCTCCGCGCCCTCGGCCCTGCGCAGCTCCTGGGCGATCAGCTCGAGGCCGGTCGCGTCAGGCACCGGCCGTGTCCCCCTCCGGGGGCACGCTCACCGCCGCCGGCTCTTGAAATGCGTCCACCCCGCCCAGCCCGCCGACTGTGGGTATGACCTCCTCGGTGCCGCGGGCGTCGTAGCGCTCCCGCCAGCCCATGTCGGGGTCGTCCTGGACCATCTTGCGCAGCTTCAGCACGCCGTGCATCAGCGCCTCCGGGCGGGGCGGGCAGCCGGGGACGTGCACGTCGATCGGCATGAACTTGTCGGCGGGCACGAGCGCGTAGTTGTTGAAGACGCCCGTCGAGCTGCAGCACGCGCCCATCGAGATCGCCCACTTGGGCTCCAGCATCTGGTCGTAGATGCGGCGCACGATCGGCGCCATCTTGATGGACACGCGGCCGGAGAGGATCAGCAGATCGGCCTGCCGCGGGGAGGCGCGAAAGGCCTCGAAGCCGAACCGCGCCACGTCCACCCGCGCGGCGACGATCGACATCATCTCGATCGCGCAGCACGCCAGGCCGAAGGTGGCGGGGAAGAACGAGTTGGAGCGCGCCCAGGCGACGGCCTTCTCCAGCGTGGTCGTCATCACGCTCTCTTCCACGTGACGTTCGAAGTCCGCGCCCTCAAGGTGGGCGGAGGGGTTGGGCCCTTCGAGGTCCCCGCCGCGCAGCAGCTGGCGTGCGTTCAGGTTGCGCACTCGCAGGACATCGGGATCGACCCTCCCACCGAGCCCCGTGCCGGGGGGCCCGAGCAGCTCACGCTTCATCTCCACTCCAGTGCCCCCCGTCGCCACACGTAGGCGAAGGCCACGAACAGCAGCACGATGAACACGATCGTCTCGAGGAGCGCGTAGCTGCCGTAGGCGCGCAGCTCGACTGCGATCGGATACAGGAAGACGACCTCGATGTCGAACAGGATGAACAGCATGGCGATCAGGTAGAAGCTGATCCCGAAGCGCATTCCGCGCTTGACCTCGGAGGGCAGGCCGCACTCGTAGGGGTCCTGCTTGTGGGGGGTCGCGCGGCGCGGTCCGATCACCGAGTTCAGGACCGCGAACGCGCCGCCCACGGCGCCGCCGAGTATGAGGAAGACGATCGCCGGGAGATAGCTGCGGAGCACCTCGCGCTGTTATATCACTGCTTGTGGCAGAGTGTTACATAGTGGCAATCGGCTCGATATCGGCGCGATGACGCAGGCGGTTGTGGCGGGGGCGCTGGCGGTGGCCGTGCTCAACGCGATCCCGGGCCTGCTCGGCGGCTGGATCTGGTATCGGGGCGACCCGACGGAACGTCGGGCGGCCAACGCCTTCTGGGTGATGCTGCGCGTGGGGCAGGGCTCCGCGCTCACCCTGGCGGTGGCAGTCGGCTCGCTGGCGGCGGCGGGCAAGCACCCGCGCGAAGGCCTCTTCTACCTGTACGCGCTGCTGCCGCTCGCGGTGGGCTTCATGGCCGAGCAGCTGCGCGTCGCCTCGGCCCAGACCGTGCTCGATCAGCGCGGCATCGAGGACGCGCAGGCGGTGGGCACGCTGCCCGAGCCCGAGCAGCGGGAGGTGGTGGCTCTGGTCCTGCGCCGCGAGATGGGCGTGATGGCAATCTCGGCGCTCGTGGTGGTCTTTCTGGCCCTGCGCGCGGCGGGCACGGCTCACGGGTTCTGAGCGGGCCTATATATTCCCGGCGCATGAAGGTCGTTGCCATGACGGTCGTCCTGCTCGCCTGCGCGGCCGTCCTCGGCGCGTGCGGATCGCAGGGGATCCAGATCGCCAAGACCAGCCCGTACTATCGCGGCGCGGTGCTGTTCCGCGACCACTGCTCCGGCTGCCACACGCTCGCCTCGGTCGGCGCCCAGGGCTCGGCCACGAAGATCTCCAACCGCGTGAGGACGAACGGCCCGAACTTCAACATCCGCAAGGAGAACATCGGGCAGGCGCTCTACGCGATCCGCAACGGCGGCTTCTCGGGCGCGATCATGCCGGAGAACATCCTCGTCGGCGAAGACGCGCAGGCCGTGGCCGCCTTCCTGGCCGCCTACTCGGGGCGCGAGGCTCAGAAGGTGCCGGCCACGCAGATCACGCTCTCCACCAAATAGGCAGCCCGCCGGGCTGAGTGGCGGCGTGCTCGACCTCAAGCTCATCCGCGAGGACCCCGACGGCGTCCGCGCGGCGCTGGCGCGCCGCGGCGGCGCCACGGAGGCTGCACTCGATCGTGTGATCGAGCTGGACGGGCGCCGCCGCGGGCTGCTTCCGGAGCTGGAGGGGCTGCGCGCGGAGCAGAACGAGGCCAACGCACGCATCCGGGCGACCGACGAGCAGGCCGAGCGGGAGCGCGAGATCGAGGCGATGCGAGCGGTGGCGGCACGCGCGAAGGGGCTCGAAAGGGAGCTCGGCGAGGTCGAGCTCGAATTGCAGGGGGCGCTTGCGCCGCTGCCCAACCTGCCGGACCCCTCCGCGGCCCCCGGTCCGCAGGACGAGCTGGTGCGCGAGGTCGGCACGGTCGCGGAGCTCGGCTTCGACGCCCGCGACCACCTCGATCTCGCGGGTGGGCTGATCGACATGGACCGCGCGGCCAACCTCTCGGGATCGCGCTTCGCCTACCTGAAGGGCGACCTCGTGATGCTGGAGCTGGCGCTGGTCCGCTGGGCGCTTGAGACGGTCCGCGGCCACGGCTTCGAGCCGGTGGTGCCGCCCGTGCTGGTGCGCGAGCGCGCGCTGTTCGGCACTGGCTTCCTGCCGGACACCGAGCAGCAGATCTACAGGCTCCTCGAGGACGATCTGTATCTCGTCGGCACCTCCGAGGTGGCGCTCGCCTCGCTGCACGACGGCGAGATCATCGACGCCGAGCGCCTGCCGCTGCGCTACGCGGGCTTCTCGCCCTGCTTCCGCCGCGAGGCGGGAGCGGCCGGCAAGGACACGCGCGGGATCTTCCGCGTGCACCAGTTCGACAAGGTGGAGATGTTCAGCTTCGTCGCGCCGGATGAGTCCGAGCGCGAGCACGAGCGGATCCTGGCGATCGAGGAGGAGATCATGGCTGCCCTGGAGCTGCCCTACCGGGTGATGAACATCGCGGTGGGCGATCTCGGCAACTCCGCTGCCAAGAAGTACGACTGCGAGGCGTGGCTTCCCAGCCAGGGCCGCTACCGCGAGCTGACGTCGTGCTCGAACACCACCGACTACCAGGCCAGGCGCCTGAACATCCGCGTGCGCCAGGACAAGCGCACGGGCGCCCTGCATACTCTCAACGGCACCGCCGTGGCGGTCGGGCGCACGATCGTGGCGCTGCTGGAGAACGGTCAGCGCGGCGACGGGAGCGTCGAGCTGCCGGAGTGCCTGGTGGCCTACGGCGCTCCCGCGGAGCTCTCCGGCGGCTGACGCTCCACCACGGCGGCACCGCGACCTCCAGCCCGCGGTGCGCTCGGCGCCCGGCTGCTTCCAGGGCCCCGGCGCAACTAGACAGTAAGAAGATAGGCTCCGCAACCATTATCAAGCGGTTTGTGGGAGCTGTGGCGGCGTGGAGGAAGATCGGCGAACGAGGGTCCTGGAGGCGCTGGCCGAGGCGATGGCCGAGCGAGGTCCGGCCGCGAGCACGGTGACGGTCGCCGAGGTGATCGCCCGCTCCGGGGTGACCAACGTCGCGTTCGAGGAGCTGTTCGTCGATCGGGAAGGGTGCCTGCTCGCGGCCTTGGATCTCGGCGTGGAGCGCGCGGCCGCGCTGACGGTGGCGGCGTTTGAGGCGGAGTCGCGCTGGTTGGACGCGATCAAGGCGGCGCTCGCGGGCCTGCTCAGGTTCCTGGAAGACGAGCCCGCGCTCGGACGCTTGATGGTCGTCTACTCGATGGGAGGCGGAGCTCGGGTGCTGCGCCGCCGTATCGAGGTCCTCGGGCTGGTGGCCGCGGTCGTGGATCGCGGGCGCGCGGAAATGCCCCCCGGCAAGCAGGACCCGCCGCCGGTGATCGCCGAGGGGGTGGTGGGGGCGGTCGTGACTGTCCTCCAGAGCCGGCTGCTGGCGGAGGATCCCCAGCCCCTCACGGAGCTGTTCGGCGCGCTCACCTCGATGATCGTGTTGCCGTACCTCGGATCGGGGGTGGCGCGCCGCGAGCTCACCCGCCCCGTGCCGAGGCTTCGCGCCGTGGACGACCGGACGTCAAGTGCTCCGGCGGCGCGGGGGGGACACGAGACCGGCACGCGGCTCACCTACCGCACGGCGCGCGTCCTGACCGCGATCGAGGACTACCCGGGGGCCAGCAACCGCGAGGTGGCAGAACGTGCGGGCATCGTCGATCAGGGTCAGATCTCCAAGCTGCTCAGCCGCCTCGAGGCGAGGAAGCTGATCGAGAAGCTCGGCGAGGGCAAGACGCGCGGAGCGCCCAACGCGTGGCGCTTGACCGAGCAAGGCGAGTCGCTGATGAGCAATCCGGGCATGCGTGGGGCAAGGCGCGGGGGAGGCTAGCGCCGGCAGCGCAAACCGCCGGTCGGCCCCGGCGCGGGCGGCGCCGCTCCGGACCGGCAGGGCGCGGCGAACGGGACGGGAGCAGCTCCCGTCCCGTTCGCCATTAGGCTGACGTGAGTGTCTCCTCCGTTTGGCCTGCTGCTGTCCGGAACGCCGCCCTCACGGCGGGTGGGCGCGATCGTCGCACTTGCAGCCGTGGCGCTGTGCACGCTGATCGTCTACCCGCTCAAGCACGTCGCGCCGGTGGTGTCCCTGAGCGTGGTCTATCTCCCCGCGGTCCTGGTCGTGTCGATCGCGTGGGGCGCCTGGATGGGGTTGGCCACGGCTCTCATCAGCGCGCTGGCGTTCAACTTCTTCCACCTCCCGCCGGTTGGCGAGCTCACGATCCGCGACTCCAGCAACTGGGTCGCGCTGGTCGCCTTCGTGGTGGTGGCCGGCCTGGCGAGCTCTGTCGCCGAGGTCACCCGCGCGCGCGCCCGTGATGCGGAGGAGCGCCGGCGCGAGGCCGATCTGGCGGCGGAGATGGCGCGGCTGCTGTTGAGCGGGAACAATCTCGCGGAGGCTCTGCCCACGGCGGCCGCGCGGCTCGCACACACGCTGGAGCTGAGCTCGGCGGCGATCGAGATGGAGGCCGTCGAGAGAGACGAGCGCAGCGTCGCGTTCCCGCTGCGCGAGGGCACCAGCCGCCTGGGCACGCTGCTGGTCGGGGCGGGCACCTCCGAGCGCAACCTGCGCAGGCTCCACGAGCGGGTGGTTCCGGCGCTGGAGGCGCTGCTCAGCGCCGCGCTGGAGCGCGAGAGCCTGCTGAGCGGCGTGGTCGAGACGGCCGCGCTGCGCCGCGCGGACACGATCAAGACCGCGCTGCTGCGCGCGGTCTCACATGACCTGCGCTCGCCCCTGACGGCGATATCGGCCGCTGGCGAGGCGGTGGGTTCGCCGACGCTCTCACAGGCCGAGCGCCAGGAGATGGCCAGCGTGATCCAGGAGGAGTCCACGCGCCTGTCGCGGCTCGTGGACAACCTGCTGGACCTCTCGCGCCTGGAAGCGGGCGCGGCCGAGCCGCAACGTAGCTGGACCTCGGTCGAGGAGCTGATCCAGGCGGCGCTCGCGGAGCTGGCGGCCGGCCCGCAGGACTTCACGCTGTCGCTCGACCGCGACCTTCCGCCGGTGAGCCTCGACGCGGTGCAGATGGAGCGCGCGTTCGTGAACGTCCTGGAGAACGCGAGACGGCACTCGGGCGGGCATCCGGTGTCTGTCAGGGCTCGCGCCGTACGCAGCCTCGCGGGCACCCGCGAGCGGATGCCCGCGGCCGGCGCCGACGGCCCCGGACGCACTGGAGATCGGGTGATCGTGCGCGTGGTGGACCGTGGACCGGGGATCCCGCCCGCGCAGCTGGAGCGGGTGTTCGAGCCGTTCTACCGGGCGGGCACGGCGGGCGGCGAGCACCGCGGCTCGGGGCTGGGGCTGGCGATCGCACGCGGCTTTGCCGAGGCGAACGACGGGTCGCTGCACGTCGAGTCGCTACCCGGCCAGGGCGCCACGTTCGTATTCGAGTTTCCGCTCCGGCCATCGCCCGCCGAGGCGGATGGCGCGCCAACCTCGCCGGCGCCCGGCGATTCTCAACCTCCCGTCGCGTCCACCAACACGCGCGAGACATCCCGGTGAGCGGCCCGACGCCCGCCGCGCCGGGCAAGCCGCCGCGCGTGCTCGTGGTCGACGACGAGCCGCAGATCGTGCGCGCCCTCAAGGTCGTCCTGCGCGAGGCCGGGTTTCAGGCGGTGCCGGCCGAAACCGCCTCGGAGGCACTCGACCTCGCCGCGGTGCGCCCGCCGGAGGCCGCGATCATCGATCTGGTGCTTCCCGACCTGGACGGCGTGGAGCTGACGCGAAGGCTGCGCGAGTGGAGCGAGATGCCGATTCTGGTGCTCTCGGCGGTCGGCGAGGAGGACCAGAAGGTCAGGGCGCTGGAGGCGGGCGCGGATGACTACATCACCAAGCCGTTCG
>DAINPC010000130.1:0-6870 GCA_036743695.1 Solirubrobacteraceae bacterium
AGAAATTCGCATCCAAGATCGGCGCCGAGCTGGCGATCCTCGACAAGGAGCGCCCCGCCCAGCAGGTGGCGGAGATCGGGTACGTGATCGGCGACGTGAAGGGCAAGACGGCGGTGATCGTGGACGACATGATCGACACCGCTGGAACGCTCAAGGCGGCGGCCAAGACAGTCAAGGAGGAGGGAGCCGCGCGCGTCTACGCGGCGGCCACCCACGCGGTGTTCTCGGGCAACGCGTTTGAGAACCTGCGGACCTCGGGGCTGGAGGAGATCGTGGTGACCGACACCATCCCCGTCCGCGCTGACCGCCCGCAGAACGTGCGCGTGCTGCCGTGCGCCGAGCTGCTGACCGATTCGATCCGGCGCATCTTCGTGGACGACTCCGTCAGCGAGGTCTTCGGCGGCGAGAACCAGCTGTTCTGAGACGCCGCCTCCTGATCGCCCTCGGCGTGCTGGCGTTCCTCCTCATCAGCGGCTTGCTGGCGCGCTTCCTGTCCGTTGAGAACGCCGAGCGCGACGCGGAGGAGGCGCTGATCGAAGC
The DNA here is from genome assembly GCA_036743695.1 of Solirubrobacteraceae bacterium. Taxonomy (GTDB): domain Bacteria; phylum Actinomycetota; class Thermoleophilia; order Solirubrobacterales; family Solirubrobacteraceae; genus Palsa-744. The sequence goes on from DAINPC010000130.1 coordinate 541, forward strand.
GCAGGCCAGGGGGGACGCGAGCGGCATGCTCGACCGTCTCAGCGGCTGCCGCTCCAGGCCCGCGTGCGTGGCGGCTGTCAGGGCCAACGTGGCCAACCCGCGCCTGCGCCGCTCGGGCGCGGTGAAGATCCTCCAGCTGTCCTCCTCCACGGCCTACTCGCTCACCGGCGCCTCGGGCGAGACGCGCCTGGCGTGGACGGTGATCGGCAAGCTCCCGGTGGTGCAGTGCGTGGGCGTCAGGCGCACCGGCAACTTCTTCACGGGGGTCAGCATCACGCTCCTCTCGCTGGGCGCCCCGATCCCGAACGAAGGCGATTGCTAGAGTCTGCTCTCCTCCGATGGCCACGACCACCAACGAGCTGAACGTCAACAGCCGCGCCGGCGAGGGCTCGCGCGCGGCGCGCCGCCTGCGCCGCAGCGGGCGCGTGCCCGGCGTGCTCTACGGCGGCGGAGCCGAGCCCGTGGGCTTTGACGCGGACCAGCGCGAGCTGCGCCACGCGCTGGCCGGGAGCGGCGCGGTCCTGGACCTGAGCGTTGACGGCCAGAAACCGACCCCCGTGGTCCTCAAGGAGGCCCAGCGCGACCCCGTCCGCGGCGAGACCACGCACGTGGACCTGCTGCGCGTGCGCCTGGACGAGAAGATCCACGCGGTCGTGCCGCTGGAGCTCTCGGGCGCCGATGACGCGCCCGGCGTCAAGGAAGGCGGCGTGCTGGAGCAGATCACGCGCGAGCTGAACGTGGAGGCGCTGCCCACGGCGATTCCCGAGTCGATCCCCCACGAGGTCGGGGAGATGGAGATCGGCGAGACCATCCTGCTATCCGCGGTGCACACGCCCGAGGGCGTGACGCTGCTGGACGACCCCGAGGAGACTGTGGTGGCGACCCTGTCCCCGCCACGCCTGCAGGCGGAGACCGCCGAGGAAATCGAAGCCGAGACGGAGCTCGTCGGCGAGGCCGCCGAGGGCGAGGACGCCGAGTCCAGCGACTCGGAGGGCTCCTCCGGCGAGGAGTAGCGGCCTCTGCGACGCCCCTTCGGTGGCGGTGGCGGTGGCGGAGCCGTGGACTGGCTGATCGTCGGGCTGGGCAACCCGGACCGCGAGCATGCGGGCACCCGGCACAACGTCGGTTTCATGGTGGCCGAGGCGCTCATCGCGCGCTGGGGGCTGAAGGCGGGGAAGGACCGCTTTCGCGGGCGCATCGCGGAAGGCCGCGTCCGGCCCGCCTCCCCGGATGTGGGCGTCCTCGCCGGGCCGCGCGTGGCGGTGCTGTGCCCGCAGACCTATATGAACGACTCCGGGCGCTCCGTCGGCCCGGCACGGGGCGCGCTGAAGCTGCCGTTGGAGCGCGTGCTGGTGGTCTATGACGAGATCGACTTGCCGTTCGGCGAGGTGCGCACCCGCCTCGGTGGCGGCCTGGCCGGCCACAACGGGCTGAAGTCGCTGAAGCGAGAGCTCGGCGGCGCGGACTTCATGCGCGTGCGCGTGGGCGTCGGTCGCCCCGACACCACAGATCCGGAGATCGTCTCCGCGCACGTGCTCGGGCGCTTCCGCGAGAGCCAGGCGGAGGTTCAGGAGCTGATCGAGCGCGCCTGTGAGCAGGTCGAGGCGGCGGTGCTGGGCGACGGTGGCGACCGCTCTGAGATCGGCCAGCCGGGGCGGGAGACCTAGATGCCCTCCGGCGCGGGCGCGGGCGCGGGTGCGGGCTCAGGCGGGGGCGCGGCCTCGGGCGCGGGCGCTCTGCGGAGCCTCCTTGGCCTGGTCCAGGATGACGAGCCGACGCTCAGGCTGGCGCGCGAGGGCGGGCACGCGTTCGTGTCCTCCTCGCTGCGTCCGTATGTGATCGCGGCGCTGGCGGAAATCGACGAGGCCGCGCGCGAGCGCCCCACCCTGGTGGTCGTGGGCGACGATCGCGCGGCGCGCGACCTGGCGGGCGACCTGCGCGCCTGGCTGGCGCCGCGGCGGGTGCGCTACTACCCCTCGCGGGGCGTGGCCTACGAGTCCCATCTCGCTCCGCCCGCGCACCTGGTGGGCCTGCGGGTGGCCGCGTTGGATGCCCTGCTGGACGCGGACGGCAGCGGCCGCGAGCGTGCGGAGCACGGCCAGCCGGTGGTGGTGGTCAGCGCGGTTGCGCTGTCTGAGAAGGTGCCCGACCCGCAGCTGCGCCCGCGCTCGTTCACGCTGCGCGTGGGCGAGCTGCTCGACCTGGAGGAGTGCGCCGCGGAGCTGGTGGGCGCGGGCTACGAGCGCGCCGATCAGGTGGAGGAGCGCGGCCAGTTCGCGCTGCGCGGCGGGCTTCTGGATGTCTTCCCCGCGACCGAGGATCGCGCTGTGCGGGTGGACATGTTCGACGTGGAGATCGAATCGCTGCGCTGGTTCTCCACGTTCACCCAGCGCTCGCTGGGCGAGGTGCAGGAGGTTGAGATCGCCCCCGCGGCCGAGCTGGCGGCCGAGCACCGCGAGCTGGCGGAGATCGCCGCTGCGACGGGCGCCTTCTCCGCCTCCGACGGGCAGGACTCCGAGCGGCCGGACATCGCCGAGCTGCTGCCCGTGGAGCGCTTCGGCGCGCTGCTGGATCTGGTGGGCGAGGAGGCCGAGCTGATGGTGGCGGCCGAGGAGGAGCTGGCCCCGGCGCTGAGCGACCACTGGAGCGACGTGTGCGCGGCGTTTGGCGACGAGGACGCACACCATCTGTACGTGAGCCCGGAGAGCATCCGCGCGACGCTCGCCCAGCGCACGCGGGTGTGGCTCTCGGCGCTGGCGAGCGGGCAGGAGATCGAGCTGCGGGCGCAGTCCGCGGACACGGCCGCGCGCTCGCTGGCGGAGGCGGAGCCGCAGCTGGAGAAGCTGGTGCGCTCCGGCTACAGGACGGTGGTGGCCTTCCCCCGGCGCGGGGAGGGGGAGCGGGCGGCCTACAACCTCGGGCGCATGAAAGCCACCTGGCTGGGGGAGGGCCTGAGTCTGGCGCCCGCCCGCCCGCAGGTGCTCGAGCCGTCGCTGCGCTTCGCCGCGGCCTCGCTGCGCGAGGGCTTCGTGGCTCCCCAGCTGAAGCTGGCGATCTTCCCCGAGCACCGGCTGCTGCGCCGCCGCCGCGCCGAGCGGGCGGGCGAGGGCGGCGCGCGCCACGGCGGGCCGGGCGGCGTGCGCCGCGGGGCGCTGCGCTCGTTCACGGAGCTGCGCACGGGGGACATCGTGGTGCACGAGGACCACGGCGTGGCGCGCTTCGCGGGCTTTGAGACGCGCACCGTGGCGGATGTCACGCGCGACTACCTGTATCTCGAATACCAGGGCGACGACCGCGTGTTCGTGCCCACGGATCAGCTGGCCAAGATCTCGCGCTACGTGGGCGCCGGCGGCGAGCACCCGCCGCTGAGCAAGCTGGGGGGCACGCGCTGGGATGCGATGAAGGCCCGCGCGCGCCGGGCGGCGCAGGAGCTGGCGGGCGAGCTGCTGAGCCTGTACGCCGAGCGCCGGCGCCGCAGCGGCCACGCGTTCGAGGCGGACTCGGACTGGCAGCGGGAGTTCGAGGAGCGCTTCCCGTTCACAGAGACGCCCGACCAGCGCGAGGCGATCGAGCTGGTCAAGGCGGACATGGAAGGGCCGCGGCCGATGGACCGGCTCATCTGCGGCGACGTGGGCTACGGCAAGACCGAGGTGGCGCTGCGCGCGGCCTTCAAGGCGGCGGGCGAGGGTAAGCAGGTGCTGATGCTGGTGCCCACCACGATCCTGGCCCAGCAGCACTACGGAACCTTCGCCGAGCGCCTGGCGGACTATCCGTTCACGCTCGAGCACGTGTCCAGCTTCCGCACGCAGGCGGAGCAGAAGGCGGCGATCAAGGGCTTCGCGGAGGGGCGCGTGGACATCCTGATCGGCACCCATCGCGTGCTCTCGCGCGACGTCCGCGCCAAGGACCTGGGCCTGTTGATCGTGGATGAGGAGCAGCGCTTCGGGGTCAAGCAGAAGGAGCTGCTGCGCCAACTGAAGTTGAAGGTGGACGTGATCTCGATGTCCGCCACCCCGATCCCGCGCACGCTGCAGATGTCGCTGGCGGGCCTGCGCGACATCTCCGTGATCGAGACGCCGCCCGAGGGCCGGCGGCCGGTGAAGACATACGTGGGCGAGTACGAGGAGGAGCTGGTCAAGCGCGCCATCGAGCGCGAGCACGAGCGCGGCGGGCAGGGGTTCTTCCTGCACAACCGCGTGGAGTCGATCGAGCAGACCGCCGAGCGCCTGCGCGCGCTGTGCCCGGGCGTGCGCTTCGCGGTCGCGCACGGGCAGATGGGCGACGGCGAGCTGGAGGCGGTGATGATGGACTACCTGCGCGGCGGCGCGGACGTGCTGGTGTGCACCTCGATCATCGAGTCGGGCATCGACATCCCGCAGTCCAACACGCTGATCGTCGAGCACGCCGACTCCTTCGGCCTGGCCCAGCTCTACCAGATACGCGGACGGGTGGGTCGCAGCCGCGAGCGCGCCTACGCGTACATGCTCTACGACTCCGCCGCCGCGCTCACGCCCGAGGCGGCCCAGCGCCTGGCGGCGCTGTCGGACTACACGGAGCTGGGCGCGGGCTTCAAGATCGCCATGCGCGACCTGGAGATCCGCGGCGCGGGCAACCTGCTCGGCGACGAGCAGTCCGGACATGTGGCCGCGCTGGGGTTCGAGCTGTACATGCAGATGCTCGACGAGGCCGTGCGCGCGGCCGAGCCGGAGCAGGAGGGCGAGGAGCTGCCCGAGCCGGTGCGCCTGGATGTGAGCGTCGATGCGTATGTGCCCGCCGACTACGTCCCCTACGAGCAGGCCAAGATCGAGGTCCACCGCCGCCTGGCCGCCTCGCTGGAGGTGGCGGAGGTGGAGCGGCTGCGCGAGGAGCTGGAGGATCGCTTCGGCCCGGTGCCGGAGCCGGTGGAGAACATGCTGGCGCTGCAGCGCGCGCGCATCAAGTTCGGCCAGGCGGGGGCGCGCACCGTGAGCTTCCGCGGCGACCGCCTGGCGGTGGTGCCGATCGAGCTGGACTCCAAGCGCGCGCGGCGGCTGCGCGAGGAGCTGCCCGACGCCCTGTACGAATCCAGCCGCTCGCAGGTCTCGATGCGCGTTCCAAAGGACGGGATCGGCCGCTTTCCCAGCGTGGTCAAGGCGGCGGATGCGCTGCTGGCGATCATGCGCGAGGCAGCTTAGGAACTCGTTAACCACAAGCGTGCGGCTTTCCGCTAAAGTGCGCGCCGTCGTGTCCAAGACACTCCGTCTCACTTCGGCGCTAGGCGCCGTTTTGTTTGCCCTCGTGGGTCTTTCCGCGTGCGGAAGCAGCGGCATACCCGGCAACGCCGTGGTGCAGGTCGGCGGCACGCCGATCACCAAGGCCGCTTTCCAGCACTGGATAGGGGTCGCCGCGATCTCCGGTCAGACCAGCGCGGGTCGAGCGCTGGCGGTAAAGCCGGCGGCGCCCGAACCGCCGGAATACACGGCGTGCGTGGCGCACCTCAACGAAACCGCGCAGGCGGAACTCGCGGCGAAACGACTCAAGGTCCTGCCGACCACGGCGAAACTGAAGACGGCGTGCGCGCAGCAGTACAAGAATCTCTCGCAGGAGGTGCTCGGCTTCCTGATCTCCTCCCAGTGGGTGATCGGCGAATCCTCCTCGCTGGGTGTGAAGCTGACTGATGCGGAAGTCAAGAAGCAGTTCGTGAAAATTCGCAGCCAGCAGTTCCCCACAGCCGCGGAATTCGAAAAATTCCTGTCCTCCTCGGGCCAGACGGTCTCGGACCTGCTGCTGCGCGTCAAGCTGAACATGCTCTCGCAGAAAATCCAGCAGAAGATCGTCAAGTCCAAGGGCACCGTCTCCCAGGCGCAGATCCAGAAGTACTACAACGAAAACACGTCGCGCTTCGGGGCACCGGAAAAGCGCAGCGTGGAGCTCGTCCTCACCAAGACCGAAGCTGCGGCCAAGAGCGCCAAGAAGGAAATCGAATCGGGCAAGAGCTTCGCAAGCGTCGCCAAACGGGTGTCGGTGGACCCGGTCAGCAAGATCAAAGGCGGCCTGGTTCCGGAAGTGACCAAGGGCGAACAGGAGAAAGCGCTCGACGCGGCGCTCTTCTCCGCTCAGGTCAAAGTCCTGAGCGGACCGCTCAAGACGCCCCTCGGCTACTACATCTTCGAGGTGCAGAGCGTCAAAGCGGCCAACCAGCAGACGCTGGCGCAGGTGCAGACATCGATCAAGCAGCAGCTGACCGCCACCCAGCAGCAGCAGGCGCTCAGCAAGTTCGTCAAAGAATTCAAAAAGAAGTGGCTGGCCAAGACCGATTGCCGCGCGGGCTACGTGGTGACGGACTGCAAG
>DAINPC010000131.1:0-6769 GCA_036743695.1 Solirubrobacteraceae bacterium
AGCCGACGCCCTGGACGGTCCCGCCGACGACCGCTCGGATCGCCCGGGTGCCAGGTAGGCCGCGTGCGGCAGATACCCCTCGGTCAGGGCCACGATCGACGGGATCCAGCTCGGGGTCCAACGGGGGCCCAAGATGGCACAACTGGGCGCAGCTCGTCGCGTCTGAGAACAGGCTGGACGCTCCCAGCCGGACCGCTTCCTCGCGTCTGGGGGCCGGGCGGTCGCAGGCTCAAGTCCTGTCTCCCCGACCATTTCTCCGAAGGTCGAACCACCCCGGTCCCCGACACCGGGGACGGGGCTTTGGCCTCTGAAGGGCGTCGAGATCGGGTTCAGCGGCTGCTCGATGCGTTGGTGCCCCGTCAGCGCTGAGTCTCTGGTTTGCCTTGCGTTCGTGTTGGCTTGGCCTCCTTCCCCTGGTCTCCATCTGGCGAGCCTGCAGATCGACTGTCAAGAAGATCGGCAGCCCGCAAGAGTCACTGAACCCCAGTGGAGACAATCCAATGAGCGGTCAGGACGCAGCGCGCGCCAGGCTGCGCGGCCGCCCGGAAGCTGAGCAGGCGGCTATCAATGCGCAGCGGCCGCCCGTGCAGCCGCCTGGGCGGGTTCGTGCAGGGGTTGGCTCTTACGCAACCCTTTCCGTTGAATCTGCTGGGTGACCGGTGGAATCAACACGTCGCGAACGCATGTATGGCTCGAGAGCCTGGGCGATTGGGCCTGGCCGGGGCGGGCGGCAGCAGCCGAAGCGCTGCCACTGCCCCCATCCTGGGTGCCGGCGTTCCCGCCTCGGCTCGAGCCCGCCGTGGCCGCCTCCGCACATCCGGGGTCGATCCCCTGGGAGGGACGCGCGACGCCCCGCCGGCTGCTCCTCGCAGCCCTCCTCAGCGCCCTGGCGGCGGTCTGTTGTGCGCTCGCCCTCAAAGGCTCTCTCACACTCGAGGGGATGCTGGGTACGCGGGTTGCCAGCCGACCGGCGCGGGTCGCCAGCCGACCGGCGCGTGCCGCCACGTCCAGCGCCAGCGCGACCACCGCGGCGCCGCTACCGACGCTCGTCCCCGTCAGCCATGATCGCGCCGGCAGCTCGATCGAGCGGGCGAGTTTCACGTCATCGGCGCTCCCCGGCAAAGGATCGTTCCTCGTCTACCTGCCCCCGGGCTACGCGAGCACCACGCATCGCTACCCGGCGCTCTACCTGCTGCATGGCCAGAACGGGCACGCAACGGCCTTCCTGGAAGTCGGCGTACAAAAGAGCCTCGACCGCCTGATCGGCGATGGCGCGATTCCTCCGATGATCGCCGTGATGATCCAGGACCGAAGCAGCCTCGACAATTGGCGCAACATCGGCAGACGGCACAGCGAGACCTATGTGGTCGAAGTGCAGGAACTGATCGACCGCATGCTTCCGACGATCGCCGCGCGCGCCGGACGCGCGATCGCGGGCAGTTCGATGGGCGGCTTCGGCGCCATGCACGTCGCGCTGGCAAACCCCTACCGCTTCGCGGTCGTAGAGAGCTGGCTGGGTTACTTCAACCACCTGGACGGCGAGCTGCGCGCAGACCGGCCGATCCTGTCACGACTCGGTCTGCACGCGTTCCTGTACGGCGCCGAAGCGGACCCGGTAGCTCTTCCCGAAGAGGACCCCGCGTTCGCGGCCGAGCTCCGCGCGGCCGGCGCGCAGGCGAAGAGCGCAATCTATCCCGGCGGCCACAGCCTGGAAAAAGTCAGCGAACACCTGGACGCCGGACTGCTGTTCGCCGGACGCTCCCTGCGCGAGGCGCAGAGTCGCGCCGGCGTCGAAGAGGCTCAGCGCGGCGCCGCCTATGAAAGAAGCGCAGTGGCCCGCACCGGCCACCCCTAGGCCGTTCGCCGGTCCGGGTGGCCAGCGAGCCAGTACGGTCGACGGAGCTTCTCAGCACAACGTTCCTGGAGGGCCCCGTGGCGGCGGTTGGCAGCGATCTCGAGCACGTGCTCGTCGGCGAGAGGTCGGGATGGATCAGCCGCTCTCGCTGGCTACCTTAGGATGGACGCCTTGCGTCATCGCCTGCTCGTAATCGCGCTCGTGGGGGCGCTCGGCCTGCCGGCAACGCCGGCGCTTGCTGCCACGTGGGTGAGCTACCCGGAGCTGCTCACACAGGTCAGGTCGGGGCCGCTTATCCGGGCGATCATCAACCCGGGGCGGGGAGATGTGGAGATCAAGTTTCGTGACCTCTCGGAGTGGCACGCCTTCTACCCCGCGGGTGCACAGCCCACTCTGCGGCGACTGCTCCACGCGCGACATATTCGCGTGCTGTTCGTTCCGCGACACCCGGCGAGCAAGGTGAGGCCCGCGACCGTCCATCATCACCTGCGCTACATCGCCGCGAGCGTGATCGGGGCGGTTGGGGCGATCGGCGCCGGCTTCCTTCTGTATCGGCGACGGCGGCACGGCGGGGGCGCCAGCCGATCCTGAGCCGCACGTCCGCGAGCTGGAGGGACACGATTCACGTCTCTGCCCCCCGGCGTCGGCGTCGGCGTCGGCGCCTGCTCGCCAGTGCGAGCAGGCCCACACCGGCCAGGCCGGCTGCGGCGAGGGCGATCCTCAGCCAATGTCTCCCGGCAGCAGGCGGCACCGCCGCGGCGAGGAGCGGGCGGGGACGGTATCCCCCTGTGCCGGCTCCCACCGCGTACTCGATCCGCTGGGTGGCCCCGAGCGTCGTCCACGCTGCCACCGCTCGATCGCTCGCAGGGTCCACCGCGACCGAGGGAGTGGCGTTTGGGCCTGCCGGGGCGATCATCTCGGGCCTTCCAAACACGACGCGAGCGTGGGGACGGATGTACGTTCGTGCGGCCCAGAGCTCGGTTCGGTGCGCATCCAGGCCGCCGCCGCCCAAGCGCGGGGCGCTACTCCAGAGGGCGATCGCCTCCCCGGCGGGGCCGGGGGCGAGACCGGCCAGGATCGCCTGCGAGCGGTGTTCCGGAAGGCGCGTGGCGGGACTGGAGGCGGCGAACACGGCGGGGGCTGCGCGGATCGAGTAGTGCCCGTGTTCGGCCACGGTCCAGGCAAGCATCACGTTCTCGGTGGAGAGGCGCTCGAGTGCGAGCGAGCCGGGGCTGCGGCCGACCTGCTGTGGATCGGTGAACGCCGCGAGCAGCTGTGGCGCCATGAAACGCACCTCGGCCGCCGACAGGCTCATGTATACCCGCGTTCTGGCGGTCGAGCGCTTCGGGATCTCGGTGCTCGACCAGGCGATCATGCCGTGGTCGTTGTCGCTGACCACGGCTTGAATTTGCGGGTTGGGATCGCTGGGACCGACGCGCTGGGTCGGGTCGCCGCGCCCCGATGCGCGGAGCATGCGGGCGTAGATCGCGCCGTTCTGCTGCCACGCAAGCAGCACGTCGGAGCGGTAGTCCATCGTTGCGGTCAATGCGGTCACCAGGCCGTTCTGGATCGGGATCGGTCGGGCACGCCCAAAGTCGTGTTGGTAGTAACGCTCCACCCGCACGTCGATCTCCGGCCCCGGCGCCACGGCGGCGATCGCCACGTCCCCGAGGTATCCGTGAGCGAGCGCGGGCGGGAGATCCGATCGGACCGTCAACCTCGGCCAACCGGACCGCGCGGTTGTGCGTCCCTGCAGCAACGCGATTGCGCCACCGGCGGCCTCGTGGGTCGCGCTCGCCGCCGTGAGCGCGACCCGCCCGAAGCTCGCGCCGACGGCGGCCAACGTGATGGGGGAGGCCCCTGCGAGCGATTGCGTGCTCACTAGCGTCGGGCGATCGATCGATCCGACGGCCGCGACGGACAGGCCCCAAGGCGCCGACCGCCGGGAAGACGAGCCGCAGGGGGTCGGGTCCGATGCCCACACGATCGCTCCGGTTCCGGTTGGCGTGGCAGGGCCCTCGCTTGGGAAGGCCACCCGGGGGCCGCTGGCGAGCCGGCATTCGGCCAGCACACCCGGGGCGGACCAGGCGCGAGAGCTGCGGCCGACCAGCGAGCCTTGGCTCTCGAGAGCGCGATGCGCACGGCTGGCTGCTCCCGTCGACGGGGTAGCGGCATGCAGGCCACCAAGTGCGGCGATGGTCGCGGCCGCCGCCATCGCCGGCCAGGCGACGATCAGCCGCAGGCCCGCTTCGCCACCCATCGTGGCCTCGGACTCACGGACGCGCCTGCAACACCGAACCGCCTCACACCCGCGACCATAGCGCCGGCGCACCTGCTCTCCTCGTCTCGGCCTTCATCCCGGCGCCCCGACCATTTGCCCGAAGGTCGAGCCTCGGCTCCCGGAAGGGGGCGTTGAGATCCTACGCAGGCGGTGTGCTGCCGCCCGCGGCAAGCGCGCCGAGCCTGCCCTCGATGCAGTCGAGCAGCTCGTGGTAGGAGTCGCAGAAGGATCGAACGCCCTCGCGCTCCAGCGTGACGGTCACAGCGTCGAGGTCGATCTCTGCGCGGGCGGCGTCGGCGAGCGTGGCCTGCGCAGCCTGTGGGTCAGCGTCGAGCGTGCGGGTCACCTCGCCGTGGTCGGCGAGCGCGCGCAGCGTCTGCTCGGGCATGGAGCCGTGGCGGCGGCGCTCGCTGCCGTTCTATGCTCCCGCGTCGATCCTACGGGGCATGGATGAGCGTCTCGTGGAGGTCACGCCGCTTTACGCAGGCGAGACCGCGGGTCGGATCGGCAGCATCGTGCCGGCGGCCCAGGCGGTCCGCGAGCTCGCCGGCGCCCAGCTGGGCGAGCGTGCGTCTCACACGCTGCCCAGCGTCGGCTGCCGCAGCAAGGCGTGGATGGCCATCGGCTGTGCAGGCGCCAGCCGAGCCCGCGGTGTCGGCGGCGTCGGCGCCGTGCGCGTGAGGGCGGTCTCCGGTTGGCGCTACGGTCCAGCGGTGCGCGCGAGTGAGACCGATCGCGAGACTGCAGCCCCGGCGCTCTTGGACGAAGCCCTGCAGGAGACCGCGCACGAAACGCCTGGAGCTTCCGGCACCTCGCTCGGAGCGGTCCGCGCGATCGCGTTCGTCGTCGGGGCCGCGAGCTTGGGTGCGGAGATCGCCGCGGCGCGGCTGCTCGCACCGTACTTCGGTGCCTCGACGATCATCTGGGCCAACACGATCGCGACTGTCCTGGTGGCGCTCTCGATCGGCTACGCGGTCGGCGGCAGGCTCGCCGACCGGCGAGCGGACTTGCGCGGTCTGTGCAGGATCGTGCTGATTGCCTCCGTACTGCTGGCGCTCGTGCCGTTCGGCGCGGACCCGTTCCTGCGGTTCTCGGCGAGGGCGCTGGGCTCGTTGTCGGTGGGGGGGTTCGTGGGCTCCCTGGCTGCAGTGCTCGTGCTCGTAGCCGTTCCGGTGATGCTGCTCGGGACGGTCGCACCGTACGCCAACCGGCTCACGCTGAGCGCTGTCGCGGACACGGGAACCGTCACCGGGCGCCTGTATGCGATCTCGACAGCCGGCTCGCTGCTGGGGACGTTCGCCGCGGCGCTGCTGCTGATCCCGCTGATAGGAACACATCGGACCTTTCTCGTGTTCGCGCTCGCGCTCGCGCTCGTCGCGGCGCCGGGGGCAGGCGCGCGCCGCTTCTTGCTTGTTCCTGTCGTCGTCGGGACGCTGTTCGTGGTGCCGCGGCCGGCGATCGGTGCCGACGTGGCGGGCGCGCGGGTCATCTATGCGACCGAGACCCAGTACCAGTATGCGCGCGTGCTGCAGTTCTCAACGGGCGAACGGTGGCTTCAGCTCAACGAAGGCGTCGCGATCCATTCCGTCTACCGGCCCTGGAGCTATCTGACGGGCGGCTATTGGGACGACTTCCTGGTGTTGCCGCTCGCGGACGGACTCGGAGTGCCGAAGCGGATCGCGATCCTCGGCGATGCGGCTGGGACGGTGGCCCGCGCCTATGGTCACTATTTCCCGGGGACGCGCGTGGATGGGGTCGAGCTGGACGGGGAACTGACGGCGATAGGCAAGCGGTACTTCGATCTGCGTGGACCGAGGCTTCACCTCTACAGCGCCGACGCGCGCCCATGGCTGGCGGCTTCAAGCGCGCGCTATGACGCGATCTTCCTCGACGCCTACCGCCAACCGTATATCCCGTTCTACCTGGTGACCAGCGAGTTCTTCGCCTCGGTACGCGCGCACCTGAGCCCAGGCGGGGCGGTGATCGTCAACGTCGGTCACATTCCGGGCTCGGACTCGCTCGAGAAGGTGGTCTCGGCGACGCTGCACGCGGTCTTCCCGGTGGTGATGCGCGACACGGTGGACGCGACGAACTCGCTGTTGGTGGCGAGCACGGGATCGCTCTCGGGCGCGCGCATCCTGGCGGCGGAGGCGTCGCTACCGGGTGAGCTATGGCCTCTTGCCACGACGCTGAGCGGACGGCTCGGGCCGGCGCTGAAAGGCGGCGCGATATACACAGACGATCGTTCGCCCGTCGAGTGGCTCACCGATCTCTCGATCCTGCATTATGCAACCACGAGACGTTGAAGTCCTGGTCTACGGACCACCGAGCACGGCGCGGACCGCTCTCCTGATGGCTGCTGTCACGGAAGCCGGGTTGCCGAACCGGTCCCACGGATGAAGATGAACGAACTCTACTTGAATCGAAAGCCCGTGCTTAGGTATTGCATTCAGAGTGGGTGGCACGACAACGCCTCACCTATTAGGAGGTCACAATGATTCCGACAAAGCGTCTGGCGGCGGCGGCACTCGCCACAGCAATCAGCCTCGGCAGCATCGGTGCACCGGCAATGGCCGCAACGTCAAAGCACTGGTCCTCATCCCAGTGTAAGACGTGGGAGAAGTCGTTCGTGA
>DAINPC010000132.1:0-1658 GCA_036743695.1 Solirubrobacteraceae bacterium
CCCCGCCCTACTTCCCGATCGGGCCGACCGAGCTGCGGGGGCAATGGCGGTTCGCAACGATCACCGCGGGTGAGCGGCAGATAGAGGGCTTCACCGTGCTCGCGCGGGAGGTCCCGCACAAGGGGGGCAGGACCTTTGGCTACCGGGTCAGTGACGGACGCTCCACGCTGGCCTACCTGCCAGACCATTGCCCTACGGCACTCGGCCCCGGCGAGGATGGATTCGGCGAGTACCATCCCGCGGCCCTCGAGCTGGCGCGCGAAGCCGACCTGCTGGTACACGACGCTCAGCTGTTCCCCGAGGAGCTGGCCGCACAGGCGACCTTCGGTCACGCCGTCGCCGACTACGCGGTCGAGCTCGGCAAGCGCGCCGAGGCACGCTCGGTTGCCCTCTTCCACCACCGGCCCGACCGTACCGACGAGGCGCTCGACGGCCTAGCGCGCCGCTTCGCGGGCGTCTCGCCCGAAGTGAGAGTGGCCGCCCAGGGCGTGGCGATCGCGCTGTAGGCGCATGCGCGCCGCAGCAGCGCCCGTGGCTTCGGGCGCCGTCGGTGCAGCGCCGGAGATGCCGGCGTAGACGTGCAAAGATCGTCGCATGCGCCGGGTCAACGTGTTCACCGACCAGTGCCAGTATGACCAGGCCGATCCCGACGGCTACAGATCCGGCGTGGAGCACCTCACCAAGGCCCTCGGCGGCCAGGCGCTGGCGGTCAAGGTCTTCGAGATCCCCTCCGGCCAGAGCGTCTGCCCCTACCACTACGAGTACGAGGAGGAGTGGCTGATGGTGCTCGCGGGCACCGTGGTCGTGCGCATGCCCGAGGGCGAGGAAGAGCTGGGACGGGGCGAGACAGTGTGCTTCGCACCCGGCGCCGACGGCGCCCACAAGGCAACCAACTACAGCCAGGACACAGCGCGGATCGTGATGTTCTCAAGCGCGCGCGAGCCGGCCGTGGCGGTCTATCCCGACAGCGACAAGATCGGTGTCTGGCCCGGCGACCCGGCCGACGAGGTCGTGCTCCGCCGGGCCGACGGTCACGTCGACTACTACGACGGCGAGCGCTAGGGACCGCGGCTACACCCCGGCGCCCGGCGAGCGGTCTGCGTCAAGCTGACAGGCGCCATGGCGAACCTGAGTGAGATGCGCCGGGTGCTGGGGCACCGCGACTTCCGCCTGCTGTGGCTGGCGCAGTCCTCCAGCGTGATCGGCGACAACATCGTGCTGGTCGCGCTGGCGCTGTTCGTCGTCGGGCTCACCGGCAGCGCCGCCGATCTCGGGCTGGTGCTCGCCGCGCACGCCCTGTCGCTGGTGAGCTTCCTGCTGCTCGGGGGCGTGTGGGCGGACCGCCTGCCGCGCCACCGCGTGATGATCGCCACCGATCTGGTGCGCTTCGCGCTGCACGCCGTGCTGGCCGTGCTGATCTTCTCCGGCTCCGCGCGGATCTGGCAGGTGGTGGTCATCGAGGTGCTGTTCGGCAGCGCCGAGGCGTTCTTCCGCCCCGCCGCCTCCGGGCTACTGCCGCAGACCGTTCCCGAGCCGGACATCCAGCAGGCGACCGCCGTGGTCACCATGTCCAACAACGTGGCCGAATTCGCCGGGCCGGCGCTCGCCACCGCGCTGGTCCTGGGCGCCGGCGCGGGCTGGGCGTTCGCGCTCGACGC
>DAINPC010000132.1:1758-6718 GCA_036743695.1 Solirubrobacteraceae bacterium
CGCGCGGGCGCGCGCGAGGTGCGCTCGCGCGTGTGGGTGTGGGCCACGCTGGCCTCCTTCAGCGTCGCGCTGTTCTGCGGGCTGGCGCCGTGGTTCGTGCTCGGGCCGGTGGTGGCGCGCGAGCAGTACGGACACCTGTCCGTCTACGGGGTCGTCGAGGCGGCGCTCGGCCTGGGCACGATCCTCGGCTCGCTGATCGGGGTGCTCTGGCGCCCCCGCTTCCCCATGCGCCTGGCGATGCTGACAACGCTCGTGTGGCCCGCCGCCGCAATCCTGTTCGCGGCGGGCGTCACGCTGTTCGCGGTCATCCCCGTCACCGTGATCGCCGGGACCGGGATCGCGCTGTTCGACATCTGGTGGCTGACAGCGCTGGCCGAGCGCATCCCTCCGGGAGCGCTCTCGCGCGTGACCTCCTTCGACTGGATGGTCTCCTACGCGCTGCTGCCGCTCGGCTTCATCCTCGCCGGACCGCTGGCGGGCAGCCTCGGCGCGGTCGATGTGCTGATCGGCGGCTCGGTGCTCGCCTGCGTCGCCTTCGCGCTCGGACTGCTCCCGCGCGAGACGCGCATGCTCGAACGCCTGAGTAGCCGCGAGTCACCGCCCATCGCCGATGAGCGGCTGCGCGGGCTCACGCATCGATCCTGAGCCGTCGGCGGAGTTCGCGGCGAGCTCCCACGCGCGCCTCGCCGCCGTCGAGCGGTCCCGGACGCCGAGCTTGCGAAAGCCGTGCTCGAGGTGCTTGCCCACGGTGCGGTAGCTGATGCCAAGCGCCGCAGCGATGTGCTGGTTGGAGCGGCCCATCGCCAGCAGCTGCAGCACCTCCGCCTCGCGGCGCGTCAGGCCTGCCGCCAGCAGCGTCTCCATGGCCGGGCCGAGGCGATCCTGGCTCTGCCCGCCAGGACGCGAGGAGTATGCGATCGCGTTGAGATAGGCCTGGATCAGGAATGGCCGCGCGCGATTGGCGAAGTCGCGCGCGGCGTCGGAGTAGTCGCGATCGCCCCGGCTGAGCGCGATCGCCAGCACCCGGTCGGTATCGGCGGGCAGCGTGAACGCGAGCTGATGCTCCACGCCGAGCGGAGCGTAGACCTCGCGGTAGAGCGCCAGCTCGTGCAGCTCGGCACGCGATATGACATCCGAGAAGCGGTAGGCACGCCCGTCGCGGGTGCGCTGGTGACGGCGCAGGAGCGGGTTCTGGTGCGCCAGGCGCGTCCACGCCGCGTAAATGTCCGGCACGGCGGGCTGCATGATCGTGACCACCTCCTCCGGGCTGGGGCCGACGTCGTTGAGTGAGATGTAGTCGGAGGGCAGCACGCGGTGCAGCGCGTCCAGCAGCCCGTGGCGAAGCTCTTCGATGTCGAGCAGCCCGCAGATGTCGCCCACCAGGTCGAGGAGCAGGCCGTCACCGAGCGCACGCTTGTCGACCGGATCCGTCATACGTAGCAGCGACGTATAGCGGGTTTGCGCGGATTGCGCGTATCGCGCATGCTCATGACCTCGGATATTGCGATCTGGCTCATATTCACGGAAGGAGCGACGATGGGGCGACACGGACGTCGGGGGGCTGCAGCGATTCCTGTGGAGAGGCTCGCGGTGGCCAGGAGCGGGTTCGCGGGCGCTTCGCCCGCGACCGGCGTACCGGACGCGATCGTAGCTCGCACCGATGTGACTCGCCGCTGGCGGGCTCTGCTCGCCGGCCTGCTGGCGGCGGCCGCCGGTTGCCTTGCGGGTCTCCTCGTGTCGGGCGCGGGGCATCCCGCGGCGGCACCCGCTCGCCCGACGATCACGCCACACGGCGGCTCCTCGTGGGCGCAGGTACCCGCGCTCGCTCAGCTCGCGATCTCTCGCGCCCTGGGGGCCGAGGACCACGGCTACTGGCCGCGGCGCATAGCGTCCGGATCGGTCGCGCAGAACCACGCGCAGCGGCTGAGCGCGAGCTTCACGGCCGCAGGAGTGATCGTGCGCGCCCGCGGCGCTCAGCTGGGGCTGTCCCTGCGAACGATCAGCGCGGGCAGGGCGCGCATCGGCGAGGCCGCCTCGCCTCCGGTCACCAAGGCCAACCGTGTCTCATACCGGCGGGGCGCGCTGAGCGAGTGGTACGCCAACGGTCCGCTGGGGCTCGAGCAGGGCTTCTCGCTGGCCCGCCCGCTCGCGCCCGGCACAACCACGCTGTCGTTGTCGTTCGCGCTGAGCGGCTCCCTGCGGCCCAGGGCGCTGCCTCGCGGGGCCGGTCTGCAGCTGCTGGCGCCCGACGGCAAGGTCGCACTTCGCTACGGACAGCTGAGCGCCTTCGACGCGCGCGGACGCGCCCTGGCGGCCGGCATCTCGCTCGCTCACGGACGGATGATGCTGCACGTGCGCACTGCGGGAGCGCGGTACCCGATCACGATCGACCCGATCTTCCAGGAGGGGCGGTTGAGCGCATCGAACGCGGCTGCATTCGAGGAGATGGGCAGCGCCGTCGCGATCTCGGGTTCGACGATCGCCCTCGGAGCTCCGGCGGCGAGTGTCAACGGCCACAGCTACAAACAGGGCGCGGTCTATGTCTTCACCAAGCCAGCCGGCGGCTGGGGCAGCGCGACGCAGACGGCCGAGCTGTCCGCCAGCGACGCCAACACGACCGGCGACATCAACGGCTATGGCGACGAGCTCGGCGCGTCCGTGGCCATATCCGGTCAGACGATCGTCGCCGGCGCGGTCCAGGCGACCTCGGGCGGGATCGAATTCGCGGGCAAGGTCTACGTGTTCGTGGAACCCCTCGGCGGATGGGTCAACGCAACCCAGAACGCCGAGCTCGGGGCGACCGATGCGACCAAGTACAACTACCTCGGCACGTCGCTTGCAACCGACGGCACGACCGTGCTGGTCGGCGACCCCTCCCCGCAGCCGCCGTTCACGGCCGGCGAGGCCTACGTCTTCACCAAGCCGGGCGGTGGCTGGACGAGCGAGACCGAGACTGCGAAGCTCACGGCCAGCGACGGAGCCACGGGCGACGCCTTCGGTCGGTCGGTTGCAATCTCGGGGAACGTGGCGGCCGTCGGCGCGCTGTACGCGAAAGCTACAAGCCCCTACCAGGGCGCCGTATACGTCTATTCCAGGGCTGAAGGGAAAGCGTGGTCGGAAGCAACGCAGGCCAAGCTCACTGCCTCGGAAGGCAAAGAATACGAAACGCTCGGCGGCTCGGTGGCCCTGGAAGGCTCCACGCTCGTCGCCGGCGCCCCCAACAACGCGAGCCCCGGCTCGACCCCCAGCGCGGCCTACATCTTCGTCAAACCCGGTGGCGGCTGGGCGAACACGTCGAGCCCCGCCGCTCGACTCACTCCATCAGACCCGCTGAGCGGCGAGCATTTCGGCGGGTCCGTCGGCCTGTCCGGGAAAACCGTCGTAGTCGCCTCCCAGTTCGCGGCCTTCGGAGAAACCGCTCAACAGGGCGCCATCTACGTTTACACGGAACCGGGGGGCGGATGGGCCAGCACGTCGAGCGCCACCAAGATCTCCGCCGCGGGCGGCGGCTTGCAACAAGCCTCCTCGGCAGGGGTCTCCGGCTCGACCATCGTCGAGGGCGCAGATCTGGCGAAGGTCGGCGCCAACGAAGCGCAGGGAGCCGCCTACGTGTTCGGCGCGGAAGAAAAGAAAGAAACCAAGAAGGAAGAAGAAGAACGGGAACTGAAGGAAAAGGAACAACGCGAAAAGGAAGAAAGGGCCGAACGGGAAACGAAGGAACGGGAAGCACGAGAAGCAAGGGAACGGGCCGAACAGCTCAAACGAGAAGCAGAAGAACGCGAACGAGCGAGCCGAGAAGGCCTCCCGCCGCCTACAACGCCAAAGACGGCCGCTCCCCCCGCCACTTCCGCGGGTGGAACCACCTTGAACTACGTCGCCAAACCCACCTACATACCGCCCGAAGTCGGCTGGGGCGATATCGCGGCCGGTCTCTTCGGGATCAAACCAGGCTCAGGACAGACGGTCAACTGGGGGCAGTTCGTGTTCATCGCCGCCTGCAAAAAATCGGCAGGCCAGTGCGCTGGGAGCGGTACCTTCGCCGGCGAAAACGGCGCTCACCTCTCCTCGGCGGCAACGAGCGCCAAGGCTCCACCGATCTACGGCAAGGTCAGCTTCTCGATCCCCGCCAACAAGAGCAAGAGCGTGGTCGTAAAGCTCAGCAAGGCGGCCAGCGCGGTCCTGAAGAACAAGCACAAGCTCAGCGGCGTGCTCACGGTGATCGTCAACCGCCCCGGGGCCGCTCCGGCCAAGCTCAGCCACAAGCTCACGATCAGGCTGGTCAGCAAGCGCAAGCACTGACCCGGCGCTAGGCTACACCCGCGGTGGAAGCACCGCGACGAGACTCAGCCCCATCATCCTCAGGCGCGTGGGGCCACTGGGGGCCCCACGCGCCGACTGCTTGCCTGTCCTAACTGCTGTGCGTCTGCCAGCTACCTACTTTGTGACTCCGAGGTTGCTGACCCCTTCCGCTTTGAGCGTCGCGGTGACCTTCTGGCCGGACGTTTCGTATTCCGCGCCTTTCAGCGAGCTTTCCAGCTGTTCCGCCGGTTCTGCGGTGTCGAATTTCACGATTTTCTGTTTGCTGAGGGTCTGAGCGAACGTGAGTTTCATCGTGGTCCCGAATTTGCCTTCCTTGACACCCGTGCCGCCTTCGAGGCCTCCGGCTGCACCGGAGAGTTCCCCGATGACCGAGCCCGTCACGTCGACCGGCGTGGCGCCACCCGCGCAGCTGAATTTCGCGATGTGGTGGCCCGGATGTTTACCGGCGCCTTCGGCTTCGTTGAAGAGCCTCATGCCGACTTTCCCGGACGTCGCGACCTGGCCGAGCGTGCCCTGAAGCACTTCGGTTTTGATTTCACCGACCGTCGCGCCGCTTTCGCATGCGAAGCCGCTGAGCGTGCACCCTGTGAATTTGGTGACGTTGCCCTTGGTCGTCGTCGGCCCAGTCACTGCACCTACG
>DAINPC010000133.1:0-2263 GCA_036743695.1 Solirubrobacteraceae bacterium
GAGGACCTGGAAGCCGCCCGTGCCGGCCGTGCGCTGATAGACGGTGATCGTCTGGTTGGCCGTCGTCGCGCCGCCCGGGCAGCCGAGCTGTCCAAAGATCTGCACCGGTTCGCCACCCGTGACCAGGTGCGGTTCGGCGACGATGCCGATGTGGCAGCTACCGATCGCGCTGGCGTGCCTGCCCGATTTGACGTGTTGGTGGGTGCCGGCGGCCGAGGCTCCTGCCGGAGCCAGCGCCAGCAACGTGGCCGCGGCCGTGATGGCCGTGGTCAGTTTGAGTGATCGCATCTGTGCCTTCTCCCTTTGGAGACTCTGACCGTCCGGGGGGACGGACCGTATCTACTGTCCTTCTCTGCGCCCCTAACCCCCTCTGGCGGTATTCGATGCGGTCTCAGTCACCCGTGAAATCCATGCTGCAGCCAGCACCGCGCGCACCGGCGTGGGCGCCGCGCCGGGCGCATCGAGCACCTGTCAGGTGGGCGCCGAGAGGAGCGCGAAGAATCCATGCTTGAGCTCGGTTGAGAACTGGTATGTCTACAACGATCGAGGTCAATCAGGGGAGCATGGGGATGGAGAGACGGTGTTCGCGGCCAGACGGCGCGGGCGGGACGGCGAGCCCAGCGAGCGCGGCCGAGCATCCTTGCGGGGGGGCCTCGCATTGAGCGGGCCTGCCCTGTTGCGGATGCTGGCCGCTGCGAGCCGCTAGGGAGACGGCGGCTCGCGACGCTCGCTGCCGAGCGAGAGCTGCGTGAGCGAGGCGGCGCCGTCGACGGCGATGGCCTGTCCGCTGATCTGAGCGGTCTCTCTGCGCGTCAGGAACGCGACCGCGGCGGCGATCTCGGCGGGTTCCACGGCTCGCCCGGTCGGCAGGGCAGCGAGCGCGCGCTCGAGCACGTCGTCGGGCATTGCGAGGACCTGCTCGGTGGCTACCAGGCCGGGGAGGATCGCGTTGACCGTGATCCCACGCGCCGCGTTCTCGCTGGCCAGCGTGCGGACCATGCCCAATTGGCCGGCCTTGGATGCGGCGTAGGCGACCTGGCCGGGGAGCCCGCCCAGCGCGGCGACGCTCGAGACGACGACGATCCGACCGTAGCGACGCTCGCGCATGCCGCCGATACACGCCTGAACAGTGCGGAAGGCCCCGGTCAGGTTGACGTCGATGTCCCGCTGCCATTGCTCCGCGCTCATGCGGTGGGCGGGCGCAATCGTAGTGGTGACGCCGGCGTTGGCAACGCACACGTCGATGTCCTCGAGCGGCGGGAACTCGTCGCGCGCGACATCGAGCGCGATATCGCAGCCGCGGCGCAGGTCGAGGGTCAGCACGTCCAGGCCCTCCGCGCGTAGACGCTCGACGATCGCCGCTCCGATCCCCCGCGCGGCGCCCGTGACGAGCGCCCTGCCCACCTCGGTCACAATGGGGTCCCGATCATCATCGAAGGAGGGAACGATGACAGACCGCTGGTTTTCCGAGCAGGAGCTTGCGCAGCTCTCGCGGCCGACCATGGACCGTGCGATGGAGGCGCTCGACGCCGGCGAGGTCGAGGAGGCGCGGCGTCTGTGCGAGGAGATGAAGCACGAGTGGCAGATGCTGCACGACCTGATGGCCGCCGGCGTCCTCGATCTCGTGTCCTTCATCCAACAGCGACTAGGCGACGACGGCGTGGCGGAGGCGTGGACGGAGAGCATGGGCCGCGGGTGGCGTCGTCACCACGAGGCGATCGTCGCGCTCGACCGCCGGGAGCTCGTCCCCCTGCTCGCGGCGACATGGCGCGCTCACTCGTGCTCGGGAGTGGGGCCGAATCCGGGAAGCTTCACGATCGTCGAGGACGAGGAGAAGGTCACGTTCACGATGAGCCCCTGCGGGTCGGGCCAGCGGCTCGTCCGCAACGGAGCGTATGAGGGGCTGCCGGACGGCGGCGGCACGCGGGAGGCACACGATTGGTCGTTCGGACGCAAGGGCTTCCCGCTCTACTGCACGCACTGCAGCTTCATGAACGAGTCGCTGCCGATCCAGTGGTCGGGCTACCCGCTGTATCCGTCCGACCCTCCGGAGGACTACTCCAAGGACCCGTGCACGTGGTACTGGTACAAGGATCCCGACGCCATCCCCGAGCGCCACTGGCAGCGATACGGCGCGATCAAGCCCGGTCGCGCAACAGCCTCCTGAAAGGACTCGCTCGCGGCGGCGTGGCGCGCTGACGGGAGGCGGGCGCTCACGCGCGCGGCGGCTCGACGACAACGACGTTGGCCGGGTTCGGCTTGC
>DAINPC010000133.1:2363-6642 GCA_036743695.1 Solirubrobacteraceae bacterium
GGCGCTCACGCGCGCGGCGGCTCGACGACAACGACGTTGGCCGGGTTCGGCTTGCCCTCCGGGGGCGCCTGGCTGTAATCGCCGAAGGCGGCGTCGCGCTGGGCGATAGCGCCGCCCACGCCCTCGCGCTCGGCCAGCTCGATGAAACGGTGGGCGTCCGGCGTGTTGCGCATCAGCCCGTCGAGCACCGGCCCCAGCAGCTGCGTGGAGGCCAGGCCCATGTTCTCGTAGGCCTGGTTGACGATCAGCTTCATCGCGGCCAGCTGCGAGGCCGGGATTCCGGCGAGCTGCTCGGCGCGCGCCCGGACCTCCTCCTCGAGGCGCTCGAAGGGCACGGCGGCGTTGATCAGCCCCGCCTCCACAGCTTCGGTGCCGGATAGCGGCCGGCCGGTGAGCGCGTACTCCTTGGCTCTGGTCAGGCCGAGGCGATAGAGCCACATGCCCGTCAGGTAGCAGCCCCACATGCGCGAGTAGGACGTGCCGATACGAGCGTCCTCGCTGGCGATCACGAGGTCGGCGCACAGCGCCAGGTCGCTGCCTCCGCCGACGCACCAGCCGTGGACCTGGGCGATGACGGGCTTGGGCGAGCGCCACAGGCTCATGAACCTGGGTACCGCGCCGAGGCTCTGCGAGGTGGCCGTTGCGAAGTCCTTGCCGGGATCCCAGGCTCCGTCCGTCGTCAGCTCCTCGTCCCAGTGGTGGAAGCCGCCGCCGAAGTCGAATCCCGCGCAGAACGCGCGCCCGGCGCCGCGCAGCACGATCACCTTGACCTCTGGATCGGCGCTCGCGCGATGGACGGCTGCCTCGAGCTCCTCGGGCATCGGCGGCACGATCGTGTTCAGCCGCTCCGGGCGGTTCAGCGTGATCGTGGCGAGCGCGTCTGCGCGGTCGTACAGCAGCGTCTGGAATGCCATCCGGGTCTCCTCAGGATCGACAGTTGAAGGGCGAGCACCCGGGAGTCTCCCTCTCCGGGCCCGATCACGCGCGACCGGATGCAGCGTCCACCAGTGCTCCCAGGCGCGAGGGGCGCTGGGTGCGCTGCTCCACCCTGTCGGCGCGCCGGTAGAGGGCGTAGACGGCGTGGATGGCGGCCCAGCGCAGCGGCTCGGGCTCCCAGGCCGCGGGGCGGCGTCCAACCCACGCAAGCGCGGTGAGCGTGCTGGGTCGGTCGAGAATCAGATCGCGCAGGGTGCGCCCGGCGAGGTTCGCGCAGGCCACGCCCTCGCCGACATAGCCGCCGGCCCACGCGAGTCCCGTTCGACGGTCGGCGTCCACGGATATGCACCAGTCGCGGGGGACGCCCAGGACCCCCGACCACGCGTGATCCACGGCGACGGGCGCCGCGGGCGGGAACATGATCCCGAGCTTCGTCCTCAGGCTCTCGATCGTCGCGGCGGCCGTGTCGCCCGATCCGTCCGTGCGCGAGCCGAAGCGGTAGGGGACGCCGCGGCCCCCGATGGCGATGCGGCCGTCCTCGGTGCGCTGCAGGTAGACGTAGACGTGCGCGCCGTCGCCGAGCACCTCCCTGCCCGACCAGCCGATCTCATCCCACGCGGCGCTCGCTAGCGGCGCGGTGACGATCATGGAGCTGTTCATCGGCACCAGCGAACGCCTCAGGCCCCGCAGCCCGGCTGTGTAGCCCTCGGTTGCGCGGATCACCCAGCGCGCGCGCACCTCTCCCGCGGGGGTGAGCGCGCGATGCGGGGCGATCTCGCTGACGGGCGTGCGCTCGTGGATGACCACGCCGAGGCTCTCGACCGTCGCTGCCAGGCCCGCGAGTAGCTTGGCGGGATGGACGCGTGCCACGTGTGGCGAGAAGGTGGCGCTGCGCGCACCCGCGACGCGCACGCGCGCGCCGAGCTGCTCGCTTGAGAGCTCACGCAGGTGCTCCTCGCCGAAGCCGCGCCGGCGGGCCTCGCGCAGCTGCTCGCGCTGGTGGGCCTCCTGGGCGGCGTTGAGCGCCACGCTCAGATGCCCGCTCTTGAGGAGCTCCGCGTCGATCCCGTGCTCGGCGATCACGCGGGCGATCTCATCGACGGTGTCGAACATGGCCCGCTGCAGGGCCGTGAAGCCGTCGCGGCCGCCGGTCCGCTCATAGACCCGGGGCGGACCGGAGAAGAAGCCCGAGACCCAGCCGCCGTTGCGCCCCGAGGCGCCGAAGCCCGCCACCTCGCGCTCGAGCACGACAATCCGCAGCGACGGTTGCGCGCGCTTGAGGTAGTAGGCGCTCCACAGCCCCGTGAAGCCCGCGCCGACGATCGCGACGTCCGCTTCGGTGGGAGCGGGGAGCGGCGCTCGCGCTGTGGGTGGGCCGCCGAGAGAGCGCCACCAGAAGCCCAGTTCACCCGTCCTCATCGCCCGAGCGTAGCCCGCGGCGGCAGGCTATGATCGCAAGGGGGCTCCCGGTGGCCGGTGATCGGCTCGGGTGGTCAATAGTGAGTGGGAGGAACGTGCTGTGGACACGGCAGTCACCGGAGTGAGATCGTCTCAGGGCACGGGCGTGGGCGCGGCGACGCTCGCGGAGGCGTTCCGGATGACGGTGGCCGCCCGCGCCGATGAGGTTGCGATCCGGACCAGGGGAGATGCGTTCACGATCACCTGGGGCGAGCTGCGCAAGCGTGTCGATGCCCTGGCCGGCGGCCTGGCCGGGCTCGGTCTCGAGCGTGGCGAAACACTGGCGCTGATGCTGTCCAACCGCCCCGAGTTTCACCTCTGCGATCTGGCCGGAGTGATGCTCGGCGCGGCCCCCTTCTCGATCTACAACACCTACACGCCCGAGCAGATCCAGTACCTGGTGGCCGACGCGGAGGCCAAGGTGCTGATCTGTGAGCAGCAGTATCTGGACCGGGTACTGGAGGCGCGCAGGAACCTTCCGAGCCTGGAGCACGTGATCGTCATCGACGGCGAGGCCCCCGAGGGGACGCTGGCGCTGTCGGACGTGGAGGGCGCCAACCCGGACTTCGACGTCGATGCGTCCGTCGCGCAGATCCAGCCGAACGACGTGCTCACCCTGATCTACACCTCGGGGACCACCGGCCCGCCGAAGGGCGTGCAGTTGATCCACCGCAACTTGCTGGCGGCGGTGGAAGGCGTTGAGGTCCTGATCCAGTTCCCGCGCGACGGCCGGGTGATCTCCTGGCTGCCGAGCGCCCACATCGCCGAGCGCAGCGCACACCACTACCTGCCGATCGTCTACGGACTGCAGATCACCTGCTGCGATGACCCGCGCGAAGTGCTCTCCTACCTGCCCGAAGTGCGCCCCAGCTGGTTCTTCGCCGTCCCGCGCATCTGGGAGAAGCTCAAGGCGGGCCTGGAGGCGATGATCGCCGGCCAGCCGGAGGAGCAGGGTCGGGCGATGCAGGCGGCGCTCGATGCGAGCGTACGCAAGGTGCGTCTCGAGCAGCGCGGTGAGCCGGTGCCTGCCGAGCTGGCCGAGCAGGTGGCCAAGGCGGACACGGAGCTCTTCGCGGGCGTGCGCGCCATGCTCGGCCTGGATCAGGTCGAGGCGATCAACGTCGGCGCCGCCCCCACGCCGGTGGAGGTGCTCGAGTTCTTTCACGCCATCGGCCTGCCGCTGGCAGAGCTGTGGGGGATGAGCGAGACCTGCGGTGCCGGCAGCGTCAACCCGCCTGGAAAGATCAAGATCGGGACCGTCGGCCCGCCCGCGCCGGGCGTGGAGATCAAGCTGGACACGGACGGCGAGGTGCTCGTGAGATCCGAAGTGGTGATGCTCGGCTACCGCAATCTGCCGGAGAAGACGAGCGAGGCGTTCACCGAGGACGGCTGGCTGCGCACAGGCGACATCGGCGTGTTCGACGCGGACGGCTACCTGACGATCGTGGATCGCAAGAAGGAGCTGATCATCAGCGCCGCCGGCAAGAACATGTCGCCGGCGAACATCGAGGCCAGCGTGAAGAGCAGCTCGCCGCTGATCGGTCAGGCGTGCTGCATCGGCGACGCCCGCCCCTACAACACCGCGCTGATCGTGCTCGACGCGGACTTCGCCCCGGCCTGGGCCGCGAAGCACGGCATTCAGGACACCTCACTGGAGTCGCTCGCGGGCGAGGCGCGCGTGCGAGCGGCCGTGCAGGAGGGCGTGGATCACGCCAATGCGAAGCTCGCCCGCGTGGAACAGATCAAGAAGTTCACCATCGTCGCCGGCGACTGGCTGCCGGGCGGCGAGGAGCTGACCCCGACGATGAAGCTCAAGCGCAAGCCGATCGCAGAGAAGTACGCGGACGCGATCGAGGCGATGTACGCGGGCTAGGCGCCGACTGTC
>DAINPC010000134.1:0-6600 GCA_036743695.1 Solirubrobacteraceae bacterium
AACTGGCAGTACTACGGCGGCGAGACGACGATGAGCTACTTCAGCCAGATGGCGGGGCTGACGGTGCAGAACTTCGTCTCAGCGGCCGTCGGGATCTGCGTGGCGGTGGCACTCATCCGGGGGATCATCGGACGCAACGGCAAGGGCCTTGGCAACTTCTGGCAGGACCTCGTGCGCACGGTGCTCTATGTGCTGTTGCCGATCGCCGTTCTTGGGGCTCTCGTGCTCGTCTCCCAGGGCGCGATTCAGACACTCGGTCACTACCTGAGTTTCACCGGCCCGACGGGGCTGGAAGGGCACATGGCGGTTGGCCCGGTCGCCTCACAGGAGGTGATCAAGAACCTAGGCACCAACGGCGGCGGGTTCTTCAACACCAACGGCGCGCACCCGTTCGAGAACCCCAACGGGCTGACGAACATCTTTGAGATCCTGCTCGTATTCTGCATCCCGGCCTCGCTCACAGCGACCTACGGGCGGATGGTGGGAAGCCGCCGCCAGGGCTGGGCGCTGTTTGCGGCCATGACTGTCATGTTCGTGGCGGGTGTCGCGGTGCTGTATGCGGCTGAGGTGCATGGCACTCCGGCGCAGCATGCCGCAGGGCTTCATACCCAGGTCTACAGCGGCTCGACCGGCGGGAACATGGAGGGCAAGGAGCAGCGCTTCGGCATCGCGGGCTCCGCATTGTTCAACACCGTCACGACAGACACCTCGACGGGCGCGGTGAATGCTGCGTTTGACTCGCTGACCGGTCTGGGCGGCGCGGTGCCGATGGCCAACCTCGCGACCGGGGAGGTGATCTTCGGCGGGGTCGGCAGCGGGCTGTACGTGATGCTGCTCTATGTCCTGCTGGCCGTGTTCATCGGCGGGCTGATGGTCGGACGGACACCGGAGATGCTGGGCAAGAAGATCGAGGCGCGGGAGATCAAGCTCGCATCGATGGGCATCCTCATCACCCCGCTGACCGCGCTCATGTCCACGGCGCTCGCGATCGCCGACCACGCCGGGCGCGTATCGATCTTCAACAAGGGGCCGCAGGGATTCTCAGAGACCTTCTACGCCTACCTCTCCCAATCCAACAACAACGGCTCGGCGTTCGCCGGTTACACCGGGTTCATCCAGCCCAACGCGGGCAACGTCGGCTCGCATGGCATCACCTTCGCCGACCTGCTTGGCGGCTTCGATCTCGCGTTCGCCCGTTACGCGCCGATCCTGTTCGTGCTCGCGGTCGCCGGGTCGCTCGCCGGCAAGCGAGTCAGCCCGGCCGGCTTGGGAACGATGCGCACCGACAACCCCACGTTCGTGGTGCTGCTGATCGGCGTGATCATCCTCGTCGGCGCGCTCACGTTCTTCCCCGCCCTGCTGATCGGGCCGATCGTGCAGAGCCTCACAGGACACCTCTACTGACATGAGCATTCCCCGAAACGCACTCACCGCCGCGCTGGCGATGATCCTGATGACCGTCCTGCTCGGCGTGGTCTACCCACTGGCTATTACCGGCATCAGCCAGGTCGCCTTCCCGGGGAACGCCAACGGCCAGAAGGTATATGTGAACGGCAAGCTCGTCGGCTCGAAGATCATCGGCCAGCAGTTCGCTACGCCGGTACTCAAGAACGGCAAGCCCGAGGAAGAAAAAGGCGTCCCGGTAACGACCCCCGATCCACGCTACTTCCAGACTCGCCCCTCGGCGACCGTCCCGCCCGACAACGCTGCCGGCACGACCTTCTCCAACCTCGGCCCGAACAACAAGAGCACCGAGGAAGAGATCGCCGCCAACATCAAGGCATACCTGGAACTGAACGCCCCCTACGACCCCGGTCTGAGCACCGCAAACGTCCCGGTTGACGCCGCCGACAGCTCCGCCTCGGGCATCGACCCGGAAATCTCCCAGGCCAACGCCCGCATACAAGCGCACCGGGTCGCCGCCATCCGGCACGTGCCTCTTACGCAGGTGCTGGGTCTGATCTCCAACTACACCACTGGGCGCTCGCTCGGCATCTTCGGCGAACCCGGCGTCGATGTGCTTGAGCTCAACCTCGCCCTAGACCGCCTCACAGGAGGGCGCTGATGTCAGCCGTACCCGCCACCCACGAGCGCGAGGCCGTCTCGCTATTCCAGGCGGACATCGTCCGGCGCGCGCTGCTCGACAGCCTCATCAAGCTCGACCCACGCGTCCAGATCCGTAACCCTGTCATGTTCGTCGTCGAGATCGGCGCGCTCATCACGACGATCGCGTGGCTCATCCAGTTCGGCGGCGGCAAGCCACTGGGCGGCGGCAACGAGCCGGCGTGGTTCACCTTCACCGTCTCGATCTGGCTATGGCTGACCGTCGTATTCGCGAACATCGCCGAGGCGTTCGCCGAGGGCCGCGGCCGCGCACAGGCAAGCACCCTGCGCGCGATGCGCAAGGAGACCATCGCGACACTGCGCGACGGGAGCACCAAGCCAGCCTCGGAGCTCACCCGCGGCGACGTGGTAGTGGTCGAGTCCGGCGAGATGATCCCTGGCGACGGCACCGTCATCGAGGGCATCGCGACCGTCGACGAGTCGGCGATCACCGGCGAGTCAGCGCCGGTGATCCGCGAGTCCGGCGGCGACCGCAGCGCCGTTACCGGCGGCACCCGCGTCACGTCCGACCGGATCGTCGTGGAAATCACCCAACAGCCAGGCCACTCATTCCTGGATCGCATGATCGCGCTCGTCGAGGGCGCAGAACGGCGCAAGACACCGAACGAGATCGCGCTTGGCATCCTGCTCGCAGCGCTGACCTTGGTCTTCGTCATCGTCGTGGCCGCGCTACGCCCCTTCGGCCTGTTCGCCGATACCGCGATCTCCGAGACCACGCTGATCGCGCTGCTGGTGGCGCTCATCCCCACGACGATCGGCGCGCTGCTCTCAGCGATCGGGATCGCGGGCATGGACCGGCTGGTCAGGCGCAACGTGCTCGCGCTGTCCGGGCGCGCGGTAGAGGCCTCCGGCGACATCGACGTGCTGCTGCTCGACAAGACCGGCACCATCACCCTCGGCAACCGCCAAGCCTCGGAGTTCATCCCGATGCCAGGTGTGCCCGAGGCCGAGCTGGCCGAAGCGGCGCAGCTCGCCTCGCTCGCTGATGAGACGCCCGAGGGCCGCTCGATCGTCGTGCTCGCCAAGACCTACGGCATCCGCGAGCACGACATGGCCTCCATCCACGCCGAGTTCGTGCCCTTCACTGCACAGACACGCATGAGCGGCGTGGATCTCAAGGGCCAGCAGCTCCGCAAGGGAGCGGGCGACGCGATCATCGCTTTCGCGGAGCAGGAGGGTGGCCATGCGCCACCGGAGCTGCAGGTTGAGCTCGACCGCATCGGTCGCGAGGGCGGCACCCCGCTAGCGGTCGCCCGCGACAGCCAGATCCTCGGCGTGATCTATCTCAAGGACACGATCAAGGAAGGCATGCGCGAGCGCTTCGACCACCTCCGCGCGATGGGAATCCGCACCGTCATGGTCACCGGCGACAACCGCCTGACCGCAGCGAAGATCGCCGAAGAGGCCGGCGTCGATGACTTCCTCGCCGAAGCCACCCCCGAGGCCAAGCTCGCGCTGATCCGCGAGCAGCAACAGGACGGCCGCATGGTGGCGATGACCGGCGACGGCACCAACGACGCACCCGCGCTCGCGCAGGCCGACGTCGGCGTGGCGATGAACACCGGCACCCAGGCCGCGCGCGAGGCCGGCAACATGGTCGACCTCGACTCCAACCCGACGAAGCTGATCGAGATCGTCGAGGTCGGCAAGCAGCTGCTGATCACCCGCGGCGCGCTGACGACCTTCTCGATCGCCAACGACGTCGCCAAGTACTTCGCGATCCTGCCCGCCGTGTTCGTCGCCACCTACGCTGCCACTCCGGGCGGCAAGGGGCCGCTGCACGTGCTCAACATCATGGATCTGGGCACCCCGCAGTCGGCGATCGTCTCAGCTGTGATCTTCAACGCGATCGTCATCCCGATGCTGATCCCGATCGCCCTGCGCGGCGTCAGCTACCGGCCGATCGGCGCCAGCGCGCTCTTGCGGCGCAACCTCTGGATCTACGGGCTCGGCGGGATCATCGCGCCGTTCATCGGCATCAAGCTGATCGACCTGATCATCCACAACCTGCTCGGCGCATGAGTAACACGAACGCCCTCACGCCAGCCCCTCTCGCTCCGATGGGCTCGCGCCACCCCCATCCACGAGTGGACTGGCTACTCGCGCGACTGCGCGCTCCATGGCTCGACCGGCAACTGGCCGACGGCACCGCACCCTGGCGCTCCCCCGTGCACGCAGCCCGCGCCCGGCAGCTGACCAACGACCGCACACGCCGCACACTCGCCCGCTCCCTCGAGCGCCTGGTCGAACAGGCCGAGACACCACGGCCACCCTTCAGGACCGCAGTCGTCCAGCCATGCCGACCACAGGTACGCGAGGCACGGCCCCTGATCCTCACGATCGCCCAACGCCTGCGCTCCAACGCACCCGTGGGTGTCTGTGGCATCGCCCGCCTGCAAGCACTGCTCTCAAACGGCACCGGGCCCTGCTACGCCCCCAGCCACCCCGACGCGCTGAACACCGAACTGCGAGCCGTCGCGGACCTGCTCGAAGCTCACGACTGAGCGATGCCTCGACGAGGCTACGTACGGCGCCGCTCCGCGCGACATCGAGCAGTAGTCCCACCAAGTCCACAGACTCTTGCTTCCAGTCTGGCGAAGCAGGTGTCTCGTCATCTCGGACCAGACGATCGAGTTGGACGGTGGGTGTCGCGCAAACCCCCCAGGATGAGCAGCGAGGGCGATCGCCTCAGCCCGCCCGCCGCGACGGCGCAGGCGGCTCAGCGTCGCGGTCGCCTGAAGGTCTTCCTGGGGATGGCTGCAGGGGTAGGCAAGACCTACCGCATGCTCCTCGAGGGCCACGCGGAACTGCAGGCGGGCCGGGACACCGTGATCGGACTGCTCGAGAGCCACGGCCGCGCTGAGACGGCGGGGCTCGCCGAGGGCCTGCCGATGGTGCCCCGCAGGCGCGTGAGCTACCGCGAGGCCGTGCTGGAAGAGATGGACCTGCCGGCGGTGCTCGCCCGCAGGCCCGAGCTGTGCCTGATCGACGAGCTCGCGCACACGAACGTGCCCGGCGTCGAGCACGCCAAGCGCTACGAGGACGTCGAGGAGATCCTCGAGGCGGGCATCGACGTCCTCTCCACGCTCAACATCCAGCATCTGGAATCTCTCAACGACCACGTCACCGAGCTGAGCGGCATCAGGGTGCGCGAGACGATCCCCGACGCCATCCTCGCGCGCGCCGAGGAAGTCGTGCTCATCGACCTCACGCCGGAGGCGCTGCTCGACCGCCTGCGCGCCGGCAAGGTCTACCCACCCGGTCGAATCGACGCGGCACTCAACAACTTCTTCCGCATCGAGAACCTCGCCGCCCTGCGCGAGGTCGCGCTGCGCCAGGTTGCCGAGGAGGTGGGGGCAAAGCGCCTGACCACGGAGCTCGTGGGCGCGCGCGAGGAGAGCCTCGCGGCTCATGCACCGCAGGCCGTGAGCGAGAGGCTGCTCGCGCTCGTCAAGCCCGACCCCACCTCACAGCGCCTCGTGCGTCGCGCGTGGCGCTCGGCCCAGCGCCTGGGAGCCGAGCTCGATCTCCTGTGGGTGCGCGCACCGGGCCGGCATCTCAGCGACGATGAACAGCGCTCGCTCTCTGCGCTCAGGCAGCTGGCCTCGATCCTCGGCGCGAAGATGCTCGAGGAGGAGTCCGACGATCTGCCGGCTGCGGTCGTGGACGTCGCCTCACGCCGCGGGAGCACCTACATCCTGATCGGGCACTCGCGTCCGGTGCGCGGCCTGGCGCGCCTGCGCGGCCCGCTGCCGCAGCGGCTGATGGCGCGCCTCCCCGGTGTCGACGTGCGTATCGTCGCCGACCGCTCCGGGCGCTCGCGGGGTGATGTGCCATGAGCGTCCTCGCGATCGTGGCGGCCGTGGCCGCGGGCGTGCTGCTCGGAGCCGGCGCGGGGTACTGGCTGCCACCGCACGGACGACTGGCCGCGCGCAACCGCCCGCGACCCGTCCGGCGCATACTGCTCCCGTTCACGGGTGAGGAGATCTCCAGCCGCTCCTTCGAGGCCGCCGTTCGGCTCGCCAGGGCTGAGAACGCGATCATCATGCCGGCGTTCCTCGCGCGCGTGCCCATGAACCTGCCGCTGGAGACGGCCCTGCCCGTGCAGTGTGCGCGCGGGATGCCGCTGCTCGAGGCTGTCGAGCAGAGCGCCTCCGCGCAGGGCATCGCCGTGGACTCCCGCGTCGGGCGCGGGCGATCGGCCCGAGATGCGCTGCGCAACCTTCTCGAGCACGAGCACTTCGACCGCATCATCGTCTCTGCCGATGAAAACCCGCGCGTAGGCCTGAGCTACGACGACATGCGTTGGCTGCTCGACCGTGTGCCCGCGGAGATCCTCATCCTCCGCCCGGCCCCCGATGACACTCGCCGGATCTCCGCTCACTCCGTGAGCGGGCATTTCTGATCTGAGGAGCAGCACGTCAGAGGCTCCGCGCCCGCGGCGGATCCTAGTCTGCGACGACGAGCCGCAGATCG
>DAINPC010000135.1:0-6586 GCA_036743695.1 Solirubrobacteraceae bacterium
TACGCCTCCGTGGCCGCTCTGCGCGAGCTGCCCGAGGCGCTGATCTTCGTGTTCGGCCGCAACCTCCGGTTCGTGGTCAGCGCCGGCCAGGCGCTGGAGCGCCACGGCAACCCCAGCACCTGCCGCGAGGGCCAGCTCGTCTCCGACGCCTTCCCCGCTGAGGTCTGGGCGCTGGCGGAGCCGCTGTTCCGCTCGGCGCTCCACGGCGAGACGCGCTCGCGCGAGATCTGGACGTCCGGGCAGCGCCACTGTCTGAAGGTTGACGCCGGTCCGCTGCGCGTCAACGGGCCCGACGCGGCCGACGGCTCGGGCAACGGCTCGGGCAACGGCTCGGGCAACGTCGCCGGCGGCGTGGCCGTGGTGCTGGACATCACCGCGCGCAGGCAGGCGGACCTGCTCGCGCGGCAGTCGCCTGGAGGCTTCGAGGAGGTCTTCGAGTGGGCTCCCGTCGGCACGGGGCTGCTCGACCGGGAGGGTCGCTGGCTGCTGGTCAACCGCGCGCTGTGCGAGATCACCGGCTACACCTCCGAGGAGCTGATCGGCACGCGCTTCGACGGCATCGTCCACCCGGACGACGCCTACAACGACCACGAGCAGCGAGCGCAGCTGCTCACCGGCCAGATTCCCGCCTTCCAGGTGCAGAAGCGCTACTTCGACGCCGCCGGGGAGACCGTCTCGGCGATCGTGTCCGTGTCGCTTGTGCGCGACCACGACGGAGCGCCACTGCACCACATCGTCCAGATCCAGGACATCTCCGAGCGCAAGGACCTCGAGGAGCACCAGCGCCGTCTGGCCGACCACGACCCGCTCACCGGCCTGCGCAACCGCAGGCTGTTCGAGCACGACCTCAGGCTGCAGGTCGCACGCGCACACCGCTACGGCGAGGCGGCGGGCCTGATGGTGATCGATCTGGACGATTCCACGCGCGTCAGCGACGCGCGCGGCCACAGCGTCGGCGATGAGACGCTGCGCGCGGTCTCGCGGGCGCTCACGCGCCGGCTGAGGGAAACCGACCTGGTGGCGCGCCTGGGCGCGGATCAGTTCGCCGTGCTGCTGCCCCACATCGACGAGGAGGGCGTCGCGGTCGTCGCCGAGGGCCTGTCCCGTGTGATCCCCGCCTGCACCATCGACGTCGGCGCGGACGTGCTGCACCCGAGCGCAAGCATCGGCTTCGCGCTGATCGACGAACACACCGAAAGCGCCGAGCAGGCGCTGATCGACGCCGAGGCCGCCATGCGGGCGGCCAGGCGCTCCGCCCCCGGCGGACGCTAGCCGACCGCGTCATGCCGGCGGCCAGGCGCTCCGCCCCCGGCGCGCGCCGGCCGATCGTGCGCTCGCTGCCCCACAGCCCTCCGCGGGAGCCCTCCGGCGCGGCCAATACGCTCAGCGCATGCAGCCAGGCGAGCGGCTCGCGGTAATCGATCTCGGCTCGAACTCCTTCCGGCTGGTCGTGTTCATGGCGGGCGAGGGCTGGTGGAAGCGCACGGACGAGATCCACGAGCCGGTCCGCATCGGGGAGGGGCTGCTCGCCACGGGTGGGCTGGGAGAGCAGCCGATGGAGCGTGCATTGGCGACGCTGGACGTCTTCGCGCACTTCTGCCGGGCCTCCGGCCTGGGCGAGGATGCGGTGGACGCGGTTGCCACCAGCGCCATCCGCGACGCCGAGAACGCCGATGCCTTCCTGGCGCGCGCCCGCGAGTGCTTCGGGCTGCCGATCCGCGTGCTCAGCCGCGAGGCGGAGGCCCGCTACGGCTATCTCGCCGCGGTCAACTCCACCACCTTGACCGACGGCTGCGTGCTGGACCTGGGCGGTGGCTCGATGCAGCTCGTGCAAGCCGTCGACAGGCTGGCGCGCGAGTCGGGCTCATGGCGCCTGGGCACGGTGCTGATGAGCGAGCGCTTCCTGCCGCCCAACGGGCCCGCCAAGCGCAAGCAGCTGGAGGAGCTGCGCGAGCACGTCGCCGCGGAGCTGGCGCCGGCCGACTGGCTCGCCGGCGCCGGCCGCGAGGGCCGTGGGCGCCTGGTGGGGATCGGGGGGACCGTGCGCAACCTCGCCGCCGCCGCCCAGCGGGCCGCGGGCCTGCCCTCGAACGGCGTGCAGGGCATGGTCATCGAGGCCGCCGCGCTCGACGAGCTGATCGAGCGGCTGGCCGCGCTCCCCGCGGCCGAGCGCGCGAGCGTCCCCGGCATCAAGCCCCCCCGCGCAGACCTGGTCCTCGCGGGCGCGGTGGTCGTGCAGGGCGTGCTGCGCGCGGGCGGCTTCACGGGCCTCGAGACCACCGAGGCGGGACTGCGCGAGGGGGTGTTCTTCGAGCGCCTGCTGGGCGACCGCTCGCCGACCCCGGATCATCAGCCGCTGTTCGAGGACGTGCGGCGGGCCAGCGTGCTCAACATGGCAGCCCAGTACGCCGTCAATGGGCCTCACACCGAGCACGTCGCCACGCTCGCCCTGGGGATGTTCGACGAGCTGGCCCGGCTCGGGCTGCAACCGGGCGAGGAGCGCGAGCGCGAACTGCTGTGGGCGGCGTGCATGCTCCACGACATCGGCATGTCCATCGACTACGACGACCACCACAAGCACTCCCGCTACCTGATCCTCAACGGCGGCCTGGCCGGCTTCGCGCCGGTCGAGACGGCCATCATCGCCCAGTCCGCACGCTACCACCGCAAGGGCATGCCGGTGCCCGGGCCGATGGCCGCGCTGTTCGGCGAGGGCGACGCCGACCGGCTTTACCGCCTGGCCGCCCTGCTGCGCCTGGCCGAGGACCTCGAGCGCTCGCGCGACCAGCTCGTGCGCGGCACCAGCATCGCGCTCGAGGACGACACGGTCAAGCTGCGGCTGATCGCCGACGGCGAGTCCGCCGTCCCGCGCTGGGCCGCCGGACGCGAGCGCGAGCTGTTCGCGCGCGCCTTCGACCGCGAGCTGTCCTTGGGCGCCTGAGCACCTGCCGCCCGCGCCCAACCCGCCCAACCAGCCCGCGCCGCCAGCCACCCGATGTGGCTCAGGCGGAGGCGAGCGCGCGCTGGCGCCCCGCGCAGTCGAACAATGTCAGCCCGAACGGGTAGGACACGGGGCTTTTCCAGACCGAGGGCGCCAGCTGCCGGCAGGCACTGAGGACGGCCTTGGTGGCGCCATTGCCGCCGCGCAGCGAGTACTCGCCCCCGAGCAGCACCCAGCGGGCTTCCCCGCGCGCCACGTAGCGCGCCAGCCCGCGCCCGTCGAGCGAGGGGTCCGTGCCGCTGTAGCCGCCAAGCGCGCCCGCGTCAACGCCGAGCAGCATGATCGGAGCCGCCGTATCCGAGGCCACCGTCAGCAGCGCCCAGCGCGAGCCCGGCCGGTGCGTGGTGACGTAGGCCGCCAGCGCGCGGTCGACGCCGAGGCCCCGTTCGTTGATGCCGAAGCCGTTGGGCGAGCCGGCCTTCTGGGTCGGCCCGGCCGCCGGGAACGTGCCCTCGACGGGCGCCAGCCAGGTTGACGCTGCGTAGGCGCCGGGTACGACGAGCAGCAGGCCGAACACGAGCGCGAGAGCCGGGGCCGCCAGCCGGCGAAGCGCCAGCAGCGCGAGCACCCCCGCGACGGCGCCGATCACGAGCACGGGGACGAACCACAGCATGTAGTGCTCGCGGTGCATCAGCACGAGCTGAGCCGCGACCGTCGTAGCCACCGCGGGCGGCACGAGCGCCGCTGCCAAGACGCGGTGTCTTCGGCGCGCGAGCTGGACGAAGGCGAGGGCGCCCGCTCCTGCCATCGCGCCCGTTCCCGGTCCCAGCGCCGAGACGTAATAGGGGTGGACGATGCCGCTGGAGGTGCTGAGCACGACAGCCTGCACGAGGAGCCACCCTCCGAGCACGAGCGCTGTCGCGAGGCGCGGATCGTGACGCCCCGGGCGTGGCGCCCGCTCGTCCGGCTCGCCGCTCGGCCTGCGCTCGACGAGCGCGAGCAGCGCCACGCCGAGCAGCCCGAACAGGGCGAACGGCAGCAGCCAGGCGCCCTGGTCGCCGAGGCCCACGCCGAACAGGCGAAGCGGACCCGGCGGGCCGCCGAACGGGATCGGGTTTCGGTCTCTGCCGCCGGAGCTGCCGGGTTTGGCAGAGGACGTGACGGGCGCTGCGGGCCCGCTCGACGTTGTCCCGGGCGCGGCGGATGCAGGGGCGTGCCCGGCGGGCGACGGCGCAGAGCCATGACGGCTGGTCTTCACCGCGTCCTTCGCCGGAACGCGTGCGCCCGGGCGCACCACTGTCGTGTTGGGGCCTCCCGACTGGCCGCCCACCCTCCCGACGCCGTTGTATTCGAAGGTCAGCCCGAGCTCCGAGTTGTTCGTCGAGCTGCCCACATACGGGCGCTTGGCGGCTGGTGTCAGGTCCACGAAGGCGATCCAGGCGAAGGAGAGCGCGAGCGCCACCAGGCCCGCCACCGCGAGCTGGCCGGCGCGCCGCGGCAGCGATCCGGGAGCGCACACGGCATAGGCGAGGGCGATTCCGGGGACGACCAGGTAGGCGGCCAGCGTCTTGGTGTTGAACGCCAGCCCCACCAGCGCTCCGCACCACAGCAGGGTGCGCCAGCGTCCCGTTTCGCTGGCTCGCAGCCCCGCGCCGCAGGCCATCACCATCAGCAGGATCAGCAGCGGGTCCACGCCGTTCTCGCGCGAGACGGCCACGAAGGACGGGAACACGGCCAGCCCGAGCGCCCCCGCGAACGCCGCCGCGGCGCCCAGGCGGCGCGCCAGGATGACGTAGAGCACAGCGACGGCGAGCACCCCGGCGATCGCCTCGGGCAGCAGCAGGCTGAGCGGCTGGAAGCCGAACAGCTTGGCGCTGGCCACCTGGACCCACAGCGCCAGCGGCGGCTTGTCGACCGAGATCAGCCCGCCCGGGTCGAAGGACACGAACACGAAGTTGTGCAGCGAGCGCAGCATCGACTTGGCGCCCGCGGAGTAGAAGATGTTGGCGTAGCCGTTCTGGGCGAGCCGATGGATGTTCAGCACCGCCGAGAGCGCCACCGCGACGACGAAGCCGAGATGGCGCGCGTAGGGCACGGCGGCGAGCAGGCGCTCGCGCGCGCCGCGCGGGGCCAGCGAGCTCGGCGCCTCGGCGCTCCCCGGCGCTGTTGCTCGCGGGGTGGCGGTCTGCGGCATGGAGTTCATCTGGCTGTCGGGTCCATGGAGAGCGACTTGTGGTTGCTGTCTGCCGAGCCGTCGGCACCCCGCCGGGAGGCGGTCATCGGGGGAGCGCGCTCAGAAGGCGACCGAGGTCCGCCTCGTCGTTCCACGCCCCGACCGAGGCTCGCAGCCAGGGTCGATCGGGAATGTTACGCAGGATCACGCCGGCCTCCGCCAGCAGCGCGCTCTCCCCGGGAGGGTCGGCGCTGGGGAACGACACCAGCGTCGTCGGGCCGCGGGGCGCCGGCTCGCGGCCCTGCTCGGCCAGCTCCGCGGCCAGCCGCGCGGCGAGCGAGCGGGCGCGCTCGTGCACCGCAGCCCAGTCGGCACAGGCCAGCACCTCGATGGCCGCCAGCGCGGCGGCGACGGTCTCGGCGTTCAGCGCGGGCGTGTCGAACCGCCGCGCGTCCTCGTGCAGCCGGGCCTGCAGGCCCGCTCCAGCGTCCTGGAGGTTCCCGTAGCCGCGGCGCGAGACGCTCAGCCGCTCGCGCAGCCCGGGGGAGACGTAGAGCATCCCCGTCCCGTCCGGGCCGCACAGCCACTTCTGCCCGGCACCGGCATAGGCGGCGCAGCCGAGCGCGCGCACGTCCACCGCGACGGCGCCCAGGCCCTGGGCGCCGTCGAGCAGGACCGGCACTTCCAGCTCGCCGAGCGCGGCCGGCGCGACGCTCCCGCTCATCCAGCCGACGTGCGAGCACGCGACCAGGGCGGTCCTCGGGCCGACGGCGTCGGCCAGCTCCGCGAGCGGCGCTTCGCGAATCTCCACGCCACGCAGATCGCGCGCGGCTGCCAGCGCGCCGAGCAGACCGGGGTGCTCCTCGTCGCTCGTCAGGATCTCGCTGCCCCGCGCCAGCTCCAGGCCGCCGATCGTCTGGGCGATGCCCTCGGTCGTGCAGGTCGTCAGCGCCACCTCGTGCGTGTCGCATCCGAGCACCGCCGCATAGGCGGCGCGCAGGGCGTCCGTGAGCTCGGTGCGGCGCTCGAAATGCGCCTTGGCGCGGCCCTCGCTCAGCTCGCGCTCGAGCTCCGCGCGGGCGGCCTGGACCGCGGCGGCCGGCAGCGGCCCGTCGGTGCCCGCGTTGAGGTAGGCGACGCGAGCGGTGACGGGAAACTCGCCGCGCAGTTCAGAGGCGTCCACGACGGGCGAGAATATCCCTCGCCGCGGGCGCCCCACGGACTTCGCCTCATGAGAAGACGGCTATAAGACCGATAGGGTCCCCGGCGGCGCCCCTCGGCGCGCGACATCCAGGGGTTGACGACCACAGGGAGCGAGCAGATCAGCATGTCCAGCATGGCCCAGGAGCAGCCCCTGTGGACGCCCTCCGCGGAGATGCGCCAGAGCAGCGAGCTGGCGCGCTTCATGACCTGGGCCGGCGAGCGCCACGGCCGCAGCTTCTCCAGCTATGAGGAGCTGTGGCAGTGGTCCG
>DAINPC010000136.1:0-6580 GCA_036743695.1 Solirubrobacteraceae bacterium
TATAGCGGGGGCGGGATTCGAACCCGCGACCTTCGGGTTATGAGCCCGACGAGCTACCAGACTGCTCCACCCCGCGTCGCTCCTTATGTTCTAGCAAAGAACCACGCCCGCAGCGGCTCTCGGGCGCGCCGCCGCGCTAGAACGCGATCGGCGCGCCGTCCCTGAAGAACCCGCCCGTGGGCCCATCGTCGGGAAGCGTGGCCAGCCACACCACACCTGCCGCCCCGTCCGTGACCGACTTGGTCGCACCCATCGGGCCGCCCATGTCCGTGTTGACGAACCCGGGGCAGGCTGAGTTGACGAGGATCCGCTCGTCCTTCAGCTCCGTGGAGAGGATTCGTGTCATGGCGTTCAGCGCAGCCTTCGAGACCCGGTATCCGGGCGACCAGCCGCCCATCTCCGCCACGCCCCCCATCCCGCTGGACACGTTCACGATGCGCGGGTGCGCGCTCTGGCGCAGCAACCCCAACAGCCCCACCGTCAATCGATAGGCACCAAAGAAGTTCGTGTCGAGCGCGCGCTGGATCGCCTCGAAGTCCGGGTCCAGCCCTGAGACGCCGAAGTCGCTGCCCACGCCCGCGTTGTTCACCAGCACGTCCAGGCGTCCCGGCTCGGCCCGCAGCTGCCCGACCGCCGCCGCGATGCTCCGCGGGTCGGCCACGTCGAGGGTGAGCGCCTTGACGCTCGCGCCCGTGCTCGCCGCGACCTCCGAGGCGGCCGCCGTGGCCTTCTCCGCATCGCGCGCACTCAGCAGCACCGCATAGCCGCGCTCAGCCAGCTGGCGCGCCACCTCCCTGCCGATGCCGCGGTTGGCTCCCGTGACCAGCGCCACCGCTCCGTCTGCGTGCTCGCTCATGGCCCCCCTCCCAGCTCGTGTGTGCCCACACCTCTAGCATCCCACCCGTGCGCGTGGCCGTGGTGGACATCGGGACCAACTCCACCCGCCTGTTGATCGCCGAGGTGGACCCGTCCAGCGGCTCGGTGCGGGAGCTGCTCAGGCGCTCGCAGGTGACGCGGTTGGGCAATGGCGTGGATGCCGCCGGCAGGCTGTCCGAGGAGGCATCCGCCCGCGTGTTCGCAACCCTCCAGGGCTACCGCGCTGAGATCGACGCGCACCAGTGCGTCTCGAACCTGGCCGTCCTCACCTCCGCTGTACGCGACGCCACCAACGGCGCGCTGTTCGCCGCGCACGTGCGCGAGGACTTCCGCCTGGACGCCCGCGTGCTCGCGGGCGAGGAGGAGGCGCAGCTCACGTTCCTCGGCGCAATGGCCTCTCGCCCAGCTGCCACCGAGCCCACCGTGGTGATTGACATCGGTGGCGGCTCCACCGAGTTCGTGGTCGGCGTGGGGCGCACGGCCGGCTTCCACGTGTCCCTGCACGCGGGGGTGGTGCGCATGAGCGAGCGCCACATCCACTCCGACCCGCCCACCTCCCAGGAGCTTCAGGAGCTCGCCCTCGACGTTCGCGCCACCTTCCTGAAGGGGCTCCCTCCCGAGGAGCGCGCTCCCGTCAAGCATGGGATCGCCGTCGCCGGGACCGCCACCTCGGCCGCATCCATCGACCAGGAGCTGGACCCCTACGACCCCGAGCGCGTCCACGGCTACGGCCTGGAGCTGGCCACCGTCGAACTGCTGCTCGCCCGCCTGGCCGACATGGGCGAAGAGGACCGCGCGCGCGTGATCGGGCTGAGCCCCGATCGCGCGCCCACCATCGTCGCCGGGATGATCCTGCTGGCCGAGGCCATGCGCGCCTTCGAGCTGGAGCAGGTGGAGGTCTCCGAGCACGACATCCTCTACGGCGGCGCCCTGCGCCTCGCCGGCGTCGGCTGACCACCGCCTCTGCCCTGCGCCTGGCGGGCGTCGGCTGACTGACGCTCAGGCCAGGTTCGAGCGGCGCGGATAGACCACCGTGGGGTCCGTCAGCACGTTGACCAGCGCCGGCTGGCCCGATGAGAAAGCGCGCTCGATCGCCGGCCCCACCTCGTCGGGACGCTCCACCAGCTCGCCGTGGCAACCCAGGGCCTCCACGACCTGGTCATAGCGGGTGCCCGGACGCAGGTCCGCCGCCACCGAGTAGCCGTAGAGGAACTCCATCGGGTGCTTCTCCAAGGCCCAGATGCCGTTGTTGCCCATCACGCCCACCACGTTCACGCCGTGGCGGGCAAGCGTGTCGAACTCCATGCCCGAGAAGCCGAACGCTCCGTCGCCCAGCAGCAGGACCACCTGGCTGTCCGGGCGCGCCAGCTTCGCTGCCAGCGCGTAGCCCGGGCCCGTGCCCAGGCAACCGAACGGCCCCGGGTCAAGCCAACAACCCGGCTGGTAGCTGTCCACCACCCGTCCCGCATATGAGACGTAGTCGCCGCCGTCGCCGATCACGATCGCGTCACGGTCCAGGACCTTGGCCAGCTCCGCGTAGAGCCTCATCGGGTGAAGCGGCGAGCGGCCGTCCTCGAGCTCCGCGTGCTCCGCCTCGCGCTTCTCCGTCTCCGCGGCCCGCAGCTCGGAGATCCAGCGCTCGCTTCCCAGCGCCTTCGCTCCCGCAGCGGTGCACATGCTCGCAAGGGTCGGGCCGATCGAGCCATAGCACTCAACAGCCACCGGGCGCGGGTGACGGCGCTTGGGCTCGGCCACGTCCACCACCACGATCTCCGTGTCCTCGCCGAAGGATGCGCCGAAGCCGAGACGGAAGTCCATCGGCACCCCGATCACCAGGGCCACGTCGGCGCCCTTGAGCGCCTGCGAGCGAGCGCGCGAGAAGAACAGCTCGTTGTCAGCCGCCACACACCCGCGTGCCAAGCCGTTGAGGAACACCGGGATGCGCAGCGTCTGCGCCAGCTCGAGCAGCTCCTGCTCGCCGCGCCCCCAGTAGAGGTCCGTTCCCGCCATGATCACCGGGCGCTCGGCCGCGCGCAACAGCTCACCCGCCCGTTCAATCGCCTCACCCGCCGCACTCCTCTCGCTCGAGGGCCCGCCCGAGAACAGCAGCTCGGGATCCGGCTCGGGCGCCTCCTGGAAGACGTAGTCCATGGGGAAGTCCACGAACGTCGGGCCGCTGTGGGGCGCGCGCGCCGCGGCGAACGCGTCGTCCACGAGACCGGGGATCTCCGCCGTGCTCTCCGGCGTGGCAGCCAGCTTGGTCAGGGGCCGCACGAACGGCACGTGGTCGATCTCCTGCAGCGATCCCTGCCCCCAGCGCATCGCCGGCGCCCGGCCGCCCAGGACCACCATCGGCGAGTGGTTCGCCTGCGCCGAGGCCATCGCGCTCATGCCATTGGTCACACCCGGCCCGGCCGTCAGTGCGCACACGCCCGGCTCGCGCGTGACCTTCGCCCAACCCTCCGCCGCAAACGCCGCCGTGGACTCGTGGCGCACGTCCACGATGTCGATCCCCTCCTCACGACAGCCGTCGTAGATCGAGAACAGGTGCCCGCCGGAGAGCGTGAACAGCTTGCTCACACCATGGGCCTTCAGGCGGCGTGCCACCAGCCGCCCGCCGTGAAACGTCCTGGTGTCCTGAGCGCTCTCCGCGGACATTTGCGCGACTCTATCCATTCGGCCCCCCGTGAGGTGCCCGGGGTGGGGTTCGAACCCACGTGCCCTCACGGGCCATCGATCTTAAGTCGATTGCGTATACCTATTCCGCCACCCGGGCCCGATTCCCGGCCAGTCTATGCAAGGGGCTCTGACACCCGGGGCTCAGCTGCAGCGCGCAACTTGTGCGCTGCTACCGTGTCTGTATAGGCGACTGCAGCAGTAGGCCCATTTGCAGCCGCTCCTTATGGAGGTTTCCGCTCTCACACATCCGGCCGATCGGCGATTGGCCAGCATGCCGGGCCTGCGCGGCCCGTCCGCGCTGCTGCGCCTGCAGTCGGACGAGCGCCTCGTCGCGCTGACCCGCCGGGGGCAGCCCGCCGCCTTCGAGACGCTCTGCTCGCGCTACCAGTCGCGGCTGCTGTCCTTCTGCCGGCACATGCTGGGCTCCCGCGAGGACGCCGAGGACGTCCTGCAGGAGGTGTTCGCAGCGGCCTTCAACGCGGTCCTGGCCGACGAGCGCCAGATCAACGTTCGGCCCTGGCTCTACCGGATCGCGCGCAACCGCTCGCTCAACCACCTCCGCCGCACCGCCGCCATCGGCGTGGACAGCATGGACGTGCACTTCGCCGAGAACGGCCTCTCCACCAGCGACAAGGTGCTGCGCAGGGAGAGCTTCCGCGAGCTGATCGCCGACGTCCACCAGCTCGCCGAGACCCAGCGCACGGCGCTGCTGCTGCGCGAGATCGACGCGCTCTCCTACGACCAGATCGCCCAGGCCATGGAGACCACCGTGCCGTCTGTCAAGTCGCTGCTGGTGCGCGCCCGAATCTCCCTGGCCGAGGCCGCTGAGGCACGCAAGCTGAGCTGCGAGGAGGTGCGCCTGGAGCTGGGCGAAGCCGCCGAGGGCCTGGCCAAGCTGGGCACGCCGGCGCGCCGCCACGTCCGCGGGTGCGAGCGCTGCCTGTTCTTCAAGAAACAGCTCAAGGAGAACAACCGCGTGCTCGCCGCCGTGATGCCCGTCGGGCCGCTGCTGCTGGTCAAGAAGCTGCTGCTGGCAAAGCTCGGATCGACAGCCTCCGCCGGAGGCGCGCACGTCGCCGGCGGCGCCGGAGCCACCGTGGGCGCGGGAGCCACCGCCACGATCGGCGCGGGCGCAGCCGCCAGCGGCGGCGCCGGTCTCGCCGGTGGCCTGATGACCGCCGGCGCGGGAGCGCTTGCCACCAAGGCCGTCGCCGGCCTGGCCGCCGCCGCGATCGTCGCCGCGGGCGCAGTCGCCGCCGACCACACCGTGGTCGCCCATCACCACCGCCACGCGCAAGCCACCGCCTACGCCAATGCGCCCGTGGGCCACTACGTCAGCCAGCCCGTCGTCGTGCGCGAGCAGCCCCAGCCGATCAGCCTGGGCAACCACGGCAGCGTCGCCGCTTACAGCGTCGCCGCTCACAACGCCGCCGCCGCGGCCAGCCTCGCCCCCCACGCCCGCCACGCCTCCAAGAGCAAGGCCGCGCTCGCCGCCTCCTCGACCTCAACCTCGACGTCGACGTCGACGTCGACCGCCGGTGCCCCCGCCGCCGTCGCGCCCACCGCCGTCGCGCCCACCGCCGTATCCGTGCCCGCGCCGCCCGCCGCCGCCACGCCGCCCGCCGCCGAACCGCAGAGCACCGTGCAAGTCACCGAGGTCACCACCGAGACCACCCAGCTTCCCGCCACCGCCACAACCGGAGAACCGGCAGCCACGACGACCGCGCCAACCACCACGACCGCCACAGCTCCCGCCCCCTCCCCGTCGCTGCCCACCGCCGAGCCAGTTCCCGTCCAGGAAGCCAGTGCACCTGCCGCCGCTGGG
This sequence comes from Solirubrobacteraceae bacterium, assembly GCA_036743695.1. Classification (GTDB taxonomy): domain Bacteria; phylum Actinomycetota; class Thermoleophilia; order Solirubrobacterales; family Solirubrobacteraceae; genus Palsa-744. The sequence continues at coordinate 5,381 of DAINPC010000136.1, forward strand.
GCCACGGCCCCCAAGCGCGCCGCGCCGCGCCACCGGCCGCAGGACACCGGCGGCACCGAAGCTCCCCCCGCGCGCCCGCACGGCGGCGCCGGGAGTGGCCGCGCGGCTAGCCGAAGGTAAACGTCTTCAGCGGCCGCAGCAACACGCCGGTCGTTGCCACTTCGCCGGGCGCCTTGATCTGCGAGCTGGCAGTGGGAGAGGTCAGCATCACGATCTCAACGCCTTCGCGCACGCCCGTGCGTTCGGGCGCCAGCAGCACGTCGCGCCCGAGCATCTCGCGGCCTTCCACGTCCGTCGTATAGAGGACCTGGTAGGCGGGGATCGTGTTGACCTTGGTCTTGCCCTCGCCGCGCAGCAGGAAGCCGTGATCGCGCTCAACCAGCGCGCGGATGTAGCCCGTGGCATACCGCGGCAGCTCGCCAGAGAGGGCACCCGAGTAGGGCCCCAGCCGCAGCGGATAGACCTCGTAGGAGTACCTCAACGCGCCGCCTGAGCCGCGGCTCTGGATCTTCACATAGGCCCCCGGGTCGGCCGGCACGCGGTAGAGGTCCTTGTAGCTGAAGCTGAACGGGACGCTCCCGCTGTGGGAGAAGCTTGCGCTCTGCAGCGTCAGCGCCAGCGCCACAGCCGCCGCCGCCAGCGCCGGTCCGAGGGCGATCACCGTCCCCCGGGTGAGGCGCGAGGCGGCCCTCCAGCGGGGCGCCAGCAGGCGCCCGAGCGTGGGCCCGTACTCGGACCTCATCGGAACTGCCGCCATCGCGCTCAGGCGATCATTCGCCGATCGAGAACATCGCCTCGAGGTCGTGCCGGGAGAACGCCTCGAAGGCAACCATGGTCTGGGTGCGCGTGACGCCTGACAGGCCTCCGATCTGGGCGGTCACCACGTCCGCCAGCTGCTCGTGGTCCGGTACGCGCACGCCGATCGTGCGGAGCCCCGCCGTCACGAGCGTGGCGAGCAGGACCGCCCAGCGGTCTTCCGGCGCCGTCTCGTCCCAGAGATACGACACCAGGCCGTTGTCCGGAGCGACACACCTGACCCTGCCGGCCTTGATGGCGATCGCCCGTCGCGCGGTGCCGACGCCCGGGTCGACGACGGCGCAGAAGACCGCCCCGGCGGTGAATGCCCGCGCCAGCGCCTTGAGCTGATAGGCGCCGGCAAGGACATCGCCGGGAGGAATCCCGTGGGTCCCTTCAACACAG
>DAINPC010000137.1:0-6547 GCA_036743695.1 Solirubrobacteraceae bacterium
TGTACTCCACGTGGATGCCCAGCTGCTCCAGCGCCAGCACCGTCTCGCGGCGCACGTCCGAGCCCGCGTCCAGCGTCGTCAGATCGAAGTAGCCGCCCTCGTCCAGCACCTCCGTGGAGCGCGAGTCGCGGAACAGGAAGTACTCCAGCTCGGGGCCCACATTGAACGTGTCGAAGCCCATCGACTGTGCGCGCTGGAGCGCGCGGCGCAGCACGTGGCGCGGATCGCCCTCGTAGGGGGTGCGCTCGGGGGTGATCACGTCGCAGAACATCCGCCCGACGCCCTGCTCCTCCGGACGCCACGGCAGGACCGCGAACGTGCTCGGATCGGGCATCGCGATCATGTCCGACTCCTCAATCGCGTTGAAGCCGGTGATCGAGGATCCGTCGAAGCCCATGCCCGCCTCGAACGCGTCGTCCAGCTCGGCAGCGTTCATGGAGAACGACTTCAGCTGGCCCAGGATGTCCGTGAACCAGAAGCGGATGAAGCGGATGTCACGCTCCTCCACAAGGGCCTTGACGTCCTCCGCGGTCTTCGGCTGGTGTGGCATCCCGGCGGACCTTACCGATGGCCCCTGCCCGCCGCTATCGACGGATGGCCAAACCGGCACTGGCCGATCTTCGATCGGTCAGTGCCCGGCCACAGCCGCGACGAAACTGGCGACCTCTTCGGCTTCCTTGCCCTGATAGAGCTGCGCCGGCATCTGGCCGAAGCCGCGCGCGCGGCCTTCGGTGATGGCGCCCAGCACCAGCGCCTTGCGTCCGGCGGCGGTCGCGATGTCCGCGCCCACGCGCACATCCAGGTTCGGGCCGGTGCGCCCGACCGACTTGGTGGCGGCGAGCGTGTGGCAGACGGCACAGGAGTGGGCGAACAGTTCGCGGCCCTTCTGCTGTTCGCCCGTCAGTTTCAGCCCGCCGACCGCCACGCCCGCCTTGTGCTCGCCGTTGAACGCGAGCACCAGCGCGGGGATCAGGAGGCCGAAGGCGAACAGGAGCACGATCCCGAGCGTGACCAGGCGCTGGCCGGCCTTGGACTCGGTGCGCAGCTGGCCGGTCTCCGATCGGCGGCGTGCGCCGCCTGGACCGCCGCGCATCGCCACGAAGAAGACCCCGAGGCCGAGCAGTGCCCAAAACAGTACGAACGCGATCACCATGCCGGCGGGAAGATATCGGGTGGCGCCGCAGAACGGTTGATCGTCGGCGCTCGGCGCGGGCGCGCGGCGGATCGCGCGGCGGATCCAGCGGGCGCGCGGCGGCTGTGCGGCGGCTCGCGGCGGCTGTGCGGCGGCTGTGAGAGCTCTCACAGCTTTAGGGAACGTGAAGGTGGGGCGCTACCCTCAATGGTGTCTGCAAACCTGAAGGAAGTGCTCGCACAGCCGTGAACATCCTCCGCCGTCTCCCCCTTTACCGCCTGCTGCTGCTCTGCGGGCTCGTGGTCGTCGTGGGCGTCTCGGCCACGGCGTTGGCCTTGGCGCTCGGCTCGGGGCCAAAGCCGCCGGCCAAGCCGCTGGCGCAGGCTGTCCACGACGCGCTCGCCGCCCCCCAGGTGGAAGGGGTCAGCGCCAGCATCACGCTCACCAACCACCTGCTCGAAGGCGCCAGCCTCGCCAGCGGTTCGGCTCAGGGCGGCGAACTGGCCTCCAGCCCGCTGCTGTCGGGCGCCTCCGGTCGGCTGTGGATCGCCAAGGACGGTCGTGCGCGGCTGGAGCTGCAGGCCGAAAAAGGCGACACCCAGGTCATCTACGACGGCCACACCATCTCGCTGTACGACGCCGCCTCCAACACCCTCTACCGCTACACGCCGCCCGCATCCAAGCAGGGCGAAACGCCGGTGCACCATTCCGGGGAAGTCCCCACGGTGGCCAAGATCGAAGAAGCGATCTCCAACCTGGGGCGTCACGCGACGCTCTCGGAAGCAACCCCGTCGGACGTTGCCGGCCAGCCCGCCTACACGGTGCGCGTCTCACCCAAGGAAAGCGGCTCCCTGATCGGTGGCGCGGAGCTGTCCTTCGACGCGGCCAACGGGGCGCCGCTGCGCGCGGCCATCTACTCCTCCACGAGCAGCTCCCCGGTGATAGAACTGGCGGCCACGAAAGTCTCCTTCGGCCCGGTGTCCGACTCCGTGTTCGCATTCACGCCGCCCGCGGGCGCCAAGATCGAAGAAGTCGGCGGGGGCGCAGGCGGAGCAGAAGCTCACAAACAGTCCTCGGGCAGCGACACGAGCAAGCCCAAGCTGACCACGCACGGCCACGGCCTGTCGGCGATCGCGGTACTCGAAAGCAAGACCAGCGGCGCAGGCTCCAAGTCGGGCTCCAGCGGTCCGCTGGAAGCGCTGCCCAAGGTCACGATCAACGGCGCCAGCGCGAGCGAGTTGCGCACGGAGCTCGGCACGCTGCTCACCTTCGAGCGCTCCGGCGTGCGCTACCTGGTGGCAGGCTCGGTCTCAGCCGGCGCGATCGAGGCTCTCGCCCGAGGCCTCTAGCGTGACCGGCGAGGCCCCGCCGGTCAAGGCGCGCGGGCTGGTCAAGCGCTACAAGGAGGTGCTCGCGGTCGATCACATCGACCTGAACGTGCGCGCGGGTGACGTCTATGGCTTCCTCGGGCCCAACGGCGCCGGCAAGACGACCACGCTGCGCATGGCCCTGGGCCTGATCACGCCCACGGAGGGCACCGTCGAGCTGTTCGGCCGCGACCCGCTGCGCGAGGGCGCGCGCGCGCTGCAGGGCGTCGCAGGCTTCGTCGAGGCGCCCCGCTTCTACACCTATCTGAGCGCCCGCAAGAACCTCCAGATGCTGGCCGCGTTGGACGGTGACGATGCGGCGTCGCGCATCGACGAGGTGCTCGAGACAGTGGAGCTGACCGCGCGCGCCGGGCACCGCGTGGGCGGCTACTCGCACGGAATGCGCCAGCGCCTGGGGATCGCCGCGGCGCTGCTGCGCCGCCCGCGGCTGCTCGTGCTGGACGAGCCCGCCACGGGCCTGGATCCGGCGGGAATGCGCGACATGCGGCTGCTGATCCGCCGCCTGGCCGGGGAAGGCATCACGGTCCTGCTCTCCAGCCACCAGCTTCCCGAGGTCCAGGAACTGTGCGACCGCGTGGCGATCGTCGACTCCGGCCGCGTGGTCTACGAGGGGGCGCTCGCGGACCTGCGGCGCCAGGGGGGAGCCGGCTACCGCCTGCGCACCGGCGATGACGCCCGCGCGCTGGAGGTGGCCCGCAACCAGGCCGGCGTCGAGCACGCGGCGAGCGGCGAGCACGGCCTCGTCTTCCAAGCCGAGGAGCAGGACGTGGGCCGTCTGTCGCTGGCGCTGGGCCAGGCCGGGATCGCGATCCTCGCGCTGACGCCCGAGCTTGCCACGCTCGAGGATCTGTTCTTCCGGCTCACAGAGGGAGCTGGCGCACCTGAGGAAGCGGGAGCGCCAAGCGCCGGGGCGGGCGGAGGGGGCGTGGAGCACGCGGACGCGGACGGTGGCACTCCTGCGAGCGAGCCCGCGCCGCCCGCGCCTGCGCAGCGAGCGGTGGGGATCGGATGAGCAGCGTCGCCGCGGCCTCCCCCGCCGCTGCTGGCATCGCTCACGCGCGGCGGCCTTCCACGCTGACGGTCCTGCGCTGGGAGCTGCGCAAGCTCGTCTCCCAGAAGCGCACCTACCTCGGCCTGGCGCTGGCGGTGATCCTGCCGCTGATCTTCGTCCTCGTCCAGAACCTCCACCAGCGCCACGGTCGCGGCGCCGAGAACATCTTCGCCTCGCAGATCACCCAGTCGGGGCTGGCCACGCCGGTGCTGATGCTGCTGTTCCTGTCCGTCTTCATGCTGCCCCTGATCGCGGCGCTGGTCGCCGGGGACATCGTGGCCAACGAGGACGGCAACGGAACGCTGAAGACGATCCTCACGCGCTCGGTCGACCGCGGACAGATATTCGCCGCGAAGGCGCTGGCGGCGATGGTCTACGCCGCGATCGCCGTGTTCGTCTCCGCGGCCGTGGCCACCGTCGCGGGCGTGGCCTCGTGGGGCTTCAACAGCGTCACCACCTATTCGGGGACCGTGGTCTCGGCGCCCAAGGGCCTGCTGCTGGTGTTCGCCGCCAACGCCTGCTACCTGATCCCGCTGTTCACCGTGGCGAGCATCGGCGTGCTGCTCTCCACGACGACGCGCAACAGCGCAGCCGCCGTCGTGGGCACCGTCGGGGTCGTGATCCTGCTGCTGATCCTCGCCCAGATCCCGGGCCTGGAAGGCATCCGCCCCTACCTGCTCGACGAACAGTTCGAGAACTGGCACGGCCTGCTGCGCACGCCGACCGACTGGGCCCCGATCATCCACTCGGCGTGGGTCTGTGCGCTGTACGCGGTCCCGTCGCTCCTCGCCGCCTACCTGGTGTTCCTGCGCCGCGACGTCGCCGGGGGCTAGCTCTCGCGCGGGGCGCGTCAAGTGTGCCGGGCGCCACGGTGAGGCGCCGGCACCCGCGCCTCAGGAGACCTCGGCGGGCAGCTCCACGATCGACAGCTCCACATCGCCCATCAGCCGCCGCGCCTCGCGCGGCTCGATCAACCCGGCGCCGAGGCGCGCCGTGGACTCCGCCCCGCAGGCCACGCCGAAACGCAGGCACTGGTCGGGCGCGCGGCCTTCGTAGCGGGCGGCCAGATAGCCGGCGAGGAAGGCGTCGCCGGAGCCACGCTTGGCGATCGGCTCACGCGGCTCCACGCGGGCGCGCTTGAGGAGCCGCTGGCCGTCCACCAGCACCTGCGCGAAGCAGCCGTCGGGGAGGGTCATGATCGCTTCGCGGGGCCCGAGCGCGGTGATCTCGCCAACCGCCAGCGAGCGCTCCTCCTCGGTGGAGAACTCGTGGCCGACCAGCTCCTCGGCCTCCAGCACGTTGGGCGAGACCAGATCCGGCTCGGCGCGAACCGCATGGCGGAGGGGCTCGCCGTCGGTGTCCACCACGGTGACCACGTCCATGCGCTCGAGGTCCCTGATCAGCGCCGCGTACAGGTCGGGCTCGACCTCGCGCGGCAGAGAGCCAGCGAACACCACGATCGCCGCGCCGCGCGCAAGGTACAGGAGCTTGTCCCGAAACAGTTCCACCTCGCGCGGCGAGACCGCCGGGCCGCGTTCGTTGATCTCCGTCTGATCGCCCGTGGTCGGGTCGAGCACGGAGGTGTTCGTGCGCGACTCCTCGCGGATGCGCACGAAGTCGTTGAGGATCGACTCCTCCGTGAGCTGCTCCACGATGTGCGTTCCCGTCGCGCCGCCGGCGAAGCCCGTTGCGATCACGGGCTGGCCGAGGGCCTTCAGGGTGCGTGCGATGTTCACGCCCTTGCCGCCCGCCATGGTGCGCTGATCGACCGTTCGATGACGCCTGCCGAGCCTGAAGTTCGGCACCGCCAGCGACTTGTCGATGGCCGCGTTGAGCGTGACCGTGATGATCATCCTGGCCCTCTACCCTCCTTCCGGCGCGCCTTAACGTCTAGCGATGCGCGGGCGTGCACGACACACAGGCTAGCGGAACGATCCGCGGTCCCTGACACCTCGCGTGGATCCGTGGCGCACAGACGCCCATCCGCCTCGCGCCCGGTCCAGCCCGCGCTCAGGCCCGCTCGGAGAGCGCCCATGCCGCCGCGCGCAGACGCTCCGCCTCGGCTCTCGCCGCCGCCGCGGGCGTGCCGCCGGCGCTGAGATGGGCTCCGGCGATGCTGCGCGAGGCCGTCACCAGCCCGCCGGCGCGCCCGGGCGCGAACGCGGGCGCGAGGTCCTCCACCCGCCCACCCTGGGCGCCCACGCCGGGAAGCAGGAACGTCGCGCTGCCCATCAGCTCCCGCGCGCGTTCCAGATGACCTGGCTGCGTTGCCCCGACGACCGCCCCCACATCGCTCAGGCCTGCGCCGCCCACGCCGCAGGCGCCCAGCCGATCGACCATCACCGCGATCCGCTCCCACAGGGCCATCCCATCCGCGAGCTTCAGATCCTCGAAGTCCGCGGCGCCGGGGTTGGACGTGCGCACCAGCACGAGCACGCCCGTGCCCGCAGCACGCGCCGCGGTCACGAACGGATCCACCGCGTCTGCGCCCATCAGCGGATTGACCGTCACCAGATCCGCGCCCAGCCCCCGGACGTACCCGAACGGGGTGTCCGTGCCGCCGATCAGGGCGCTCGCGTAGGCGCGTGCGCTGACATCGATGTCGCCGCGCTTGGCGTCCGCGATCACCAGCAGGCCCAGCCGGCGCGCATGCGCTGACAGCTCCTCCAGCACGTTCCAACCGGCGCCGCCGAGCAGCTCGAATCGTGCGAGCTGCAGCTTGACCGCCACGCACGCCTCGGCCGTCGCGTCGATCAGCGAGCGGCAATGCCCGAGAACGGCCGTCGCAGCCGCCTCGCGCGGCGTGAGCGATCCCGCGTACTCCTCCTCGCCCGCGGGCCACAGCGCGCCCGGTCCGGTCGAAACGACTGGTGAGACGTCGGAGATGACGATGCGCCCGATCACCGCGAGGAGCCTACCCAGCTTGGGCGTCCGACTAGCCAACGCGCACTGAACCGCGGTACCTGGCGAGGAACC
>DAINPC010000138.1:0-6518 GCA_036743695.1 Solirubrobacteraceae bacterium
CCACCAGCGGATAGCGCGGCGATATCGGCTGCCCGCAGCTGCGGCAGCGGCCGCGTAGCACCAGCCAGGAGAGGATCGGGATGTTGTCGTAGGGCTTCACGGGCGTCCCGCACTTGGGGCAGCGCGAGGCCGGCTTGATGAGCGACTCGTGGCGCGGCAGGCGGTAGGCGACGACGTTCAGGAACGAGCCGACGATTGCGCCGAGAACGCCAGCGAAGGTGACTGCCTCCATGAGAGCATGATCGGCGGCTACGGAGCCGCCCTTGAGCGCCACCACACGAAAAGCTGATGCTGGAGGGACTTGGCGCCCCCCAGCATCTCTCAGGTGCGCGCGGCTTGTGGTGCGACTCCTACCATTTGCCGCCGGCGGGACAGCCGCCTTTGCCGGCCGTCGTGCAGCTGCGGGTGATCACGCCTTCGGCGTTTTCGATGGTGAACTTGTCGCCACTGCTCGCGCTGGCTTTCGCCACAACTTTGTAGCCGGTGGCGGAACCCAGCGCTTCACTGAGGTAGGCGTTCCCGCCAGCTTCTGCGATGGGAATCGTCTTCTCAAGTTCCTGCAGCTTCGCAGGTTCGGTCATGAGCGCGTAGCTGCCGCCGTTGTCGGTGGCCGCGGTCTCCATCGTCGTCTGGGCGGTGCGTGCCAGCTCCTTCGCCGACGCGTCGTTGGCCTTGCTCTTCTGGTTCAGGAACGACGGAATCGCGATCGCGGCGAGAATGCCGATGATCAGGATGACGACCAGGAGCTCGATGAGGGTAAAACCACCCTCGTCCTTCGAGCGCTGGCGCAGTCGATACAACATATCGATCCTCCTCGGATCCGTCCTATATGGACGCCAGTCCTTGGTAATCGCCTCAAGCGGCGATGCGGTCCCCTGACGAGAGCCGCCGGCTTCGCTACGCACCCGTCACAGATGCTGCCCTGGCCTCAGCACTGGCTTTGTCAGCCCGTGGATCGGCGCACGCGCGCAAGACCTTGAAGCCGGTGAAGCGCCCCTGGACGGAGTGACCTCGGCAACGCGAAGGGGCGGCGTATACGCCGCCCCTTCGTTGCGATTTCATTGCGAGGCGCGCTGCCTCGCATCGGGATCTACCAATTGCCGCTCGCCGGACAACCGCCTTTGCCTACGGGCAGGCATGTGCGGGTGATGGCACCTGAGGCGTTCGTGATCGTGAATGTGTCGCCGCTCGTTCCAGCCGTGGCGGTCACGGCGTAGCCGGTCGCTGACCCCAACGCGGCGCTCAGGTAGGCTGCGTTGCCTCCCGCAACAATCGGGATCGTTGGCTCGATTTTCTGGAGTTCTGCATTTGAGGTCATGAGCGCGTAGCTGCCGTTGTTGTCGGTGGCTGCCGTCTCCATCGTCGTCTGGGCCGTACGAGCCAGCTCCTTCGCCGAGGCGTCGTTGGCCTTGCTCTTCTGGTTCAGGAACGACGGAATCGCGATCGCGGCGAGAATGCCGATGATCAGGATGACGACCAGGAGCTCGATGAGGGTAAAACCACCCTCATCCTTCGAGCGCTGGCGCAGTCGATACAACATGTGAATCCTCCTAGGATCCGATTACAAGGACGCCAGCCCTCAGTTCCACCGCCCTCTGAAAAGGCGGTACGCCCTCAGGTGAAATGATTCACTCGAGGCCGCCGGCTTTGCTACGCGTCCCTAATGACGCTCTGCCCTGGCACGTTAATGCTGGCTTTCGCCCCTGCATCGGTCTGCGCGCGCGTGATCTTTAGCTCTGAATGAGCAAACGTGGACACATGATCATCCGGGCCCGCAGCATGTGCGGGCGCTCGCGGCCGGCGCCGGCTCGGGATGAGCGTCAGCCGGCGGGCTCGGGCGCCTCACCGCGCGCATCTCCCTGAGCATCGGCCTGAGCTCCCTCGCGGGGCCAGTGCGCCTGGGCGTCGGTGCCGGGCACGCGCACGCCGCCGCCGCCGCACCACGGGCAGGTTATCTTTCCGGGCGTGCCGCCGAGGTTGGAGATCACCTGTCCGGTGCCGCGACAGGGCATACACTCCCGCGGCTCATGCGACCCGCTGGCCTGATCCTCGCCGTTGTCCGTCTCGCCCGCCACGAGCCGATGAGACTAGCGTCCCCGGCATGAGGAGACCGGGAAGAGCAGCCGAGTGGGCCGCGGTGGCCCTGATCACGCTTGCTGCCGCGGTGCTGCGCCTGGTGTATATCGGCAAGGTCTCGCCCGACCCCTTCTACGACGCCGCCGTGCGCAGCATGGGCATGTCCTGGCACAACTTCTTCTTCGGCGCGTTCGAGCCCGGCGGCAGCGTGTCGATCGACAAGCCGCCGGTCGATCTCTGGCTGCAGGTCGCCAGCGTGAAGCTGCTCGGGTTCAGCTCGACCACGCTCAAGCTGCCCGAGGTGCTCGCCGGGACCGCGGCCGTGCCGCTGCTGTTCGCGGCCGTGCGCCGGATGTGGAGCGCGGCGGCGGGGATCGCCGCGGCCCTCGGCCTCGCCGTGCTGCCCGTGGCGGTGATCACCTCGCGCAGCGACACCATGGACGCGGTGATGATGGCGCTGATCGTGCTGGCGCTGCTGCTCGTGCTGCGCGCCGTGCAGGACGGACGCCGCGCGTGGCTGCTGGCGGGCGCGGCCGTGCTCGGGCTGGCGTTCAACGTGAAGCTGCTGGAGTCGCTGGTGGCACTGCCGGGGATCGCCGTCCTGGCCTATCTGGGGCTGCCCGGCGGCCGTCTGCGGCGAGTGCTGCAGCTGGGCCTCGCGGGGGCCGTGTACGTCGCCGTGGCGCTGTCGTGGCTGACAGCGACGCTGATCGCGCCAGCGCACGATCGACCATTCGCGATCGGCTCCAGCAACGGCAGCGCATGGAATGCGGCGTTCGTGTTCAACGGGACCGAACGCCTCGGCGGGAAATCGCCGGAACCCGCCTCGACTGTCTATGAGCCGGGCCACACCTACCCGACGGCCACCCAGTCCGAGCGCGACCACATCCCGATCGTGCCGCCCTCCCCCACCCGCCTGCTGGCGCGGATCGGACCGCTGTCCGGGCAGCGCCTCGGGCTCGAGCTGCTGCTCGCCCTGCTCCTCGGTCTCCCGACGCTGCTGTGGGGGCTGCGCCGCGAGAACGACCCACAGGGCGAATCTCGGAGCCCACCCTCGAAGCCCTCCGCGGGCACGCAGTCACAGAACGCGACCGAGGCAGCGGACACGCCGCAGCAGGAGCGCGCGGGAAGCGGCGCGGGCGAGCAGCCGGGGTCGGCCGACCGCGCGCGCATGCGCCGTGCCGCGGCGGGCGGACTGGCGGTCTGGATGCTCACCGGCATCGTGCTGTTCAGCAGCATGACCAGGCTCCACCCGCGGTATGTCGAAGGCTTCACCCCGGTGGTGGCGGCGATGCTGGGCATCGGCGCAGCGTGGGCGGCAGGGGGGCGGGGGCGCCTGCGCTTGAGCGCCCTGACAGCGGCGCTGATCGTCACCGTCTACTACGCCGAGCGCCTGCTCTACGGCCGCCCGGGCACATGGTGGGTGGCGCTCGCGGCAGCGCTCGGCGCGATCGCCCTCGGGGTCCTCGCGCGTGTGCCGGGAGCCCGCTCGTCGCGGCGTTCGCCTCTGCTCTACGCCGCGACGCTGGCGCTGACGCTCACGGCCGTGCTGGCGGTCCCCTTGAAGGCAGACGTCACGGCGATCGACAGCCACGTGACCGATGCCGGCTATGTGGGGGCGCTGCCGAGCGAAGAGCAGCGCCTGATCAGCGCCTATCTGCGCGCCAACCAGCGGGGCGCGCGCTATGAGGTGGCCGCCGAGTCGGCCACGCAGATCGGATCGCTGATCGTGCAGGACGCGCGCCCGGTGCTGGTCCTGACCTCATACGGCGCACGCGTGTTCACGACCGTGCCAGGGCTGCAGCGGCTGATTGCCCAGGGGCAGGTTCGCTACGCCTTCCTGAACACGTTCTGCAGCAGGCACGCCACGTCGCAAAACCCCGCCTGCTCCGCGCCGGTGAAGTGGGTGCGGGCGCACGGCAGCGACGTCTCGCGCAAGGCGGGCCTGGAACGCGGCGGGCTCCTGTGGCTGCTGCCCGGAGCGCGGCCGTGAGCCTGGATAGCCAGTCCGTGCGGCTGCGGGCGCTGGCCGACGGGGCGCGCGCAGCGGGCCAGCTCGCGCTCGACACGGAGTTCATGGGCGAGGGGCGCTACCGCACGCTGCTGTGCCTCGTGCAGCTGGCGATGCCCGAGGGTCACGGTGGGGCCGAACGGATCGCGCTGATCGACCCGCTGGAGGAGGACCTCGACGGCTCGCCGCTGGCGGCGGTGCTCGCGGACCCGGCGGTCCAGGTGGTCGTCCACGCCGGGCGCCAGGACATCGCGCTGATGCGCAGGCGCTTCGGAACCGAGATCACCAACGTCTTCGACACGCAGATCGCGGCCGGGTTCGCGGGACTGGGGGCGCAGAGCTCGTACGACTCGCTGCTCGCGGAGATCCTCGGCCTGCGCGTGGCCAAGACGGCCAGCTTCACCCGCTGGGACGCCCGTCCGCTGTCAACCGAGCAGCTGGCCTACGCGCGCGAGGACGTGGTGCACCTGCTGGAGCTGGCCGGCGAGCTGGAGCGCCGCCTGACGGCGCTCGGGCGGCTGGAGTGGGCGCGCGAGGAGTGCCAGCCACTGGCGCTCTCCAGCGACGAGCGCAACCCCGAGACGATCTTCTCGCGGCTGCCGCGGGTGGCTGGCCTGAGCGCCTCCGCGCGGCCGATCGCGCGTGAGCTGGTGGAGTGGCGCGAGCAGACGGCCGCCCGCCAGAACCGGCCGGTGCAGAGCGTCTTGAGCGACGCCGCGCTCGTGGAGATCGCGCGGCGCAGGCCGTCGTCACGCGGTGAGCTGGAGCGGATCCGCGGCGTCGGCGCGAGCGGATCCGGCCGGCGCGCGGAGGAGCTCCAGCAGGCCATCTCGCGCGGGGCCACGCGACCACCGGACCCGCCGCCGCAGACGCCGCGCCCGCCCGCCCCGAAGCCCGAGGACGCTCCGCTGGTGGCCCTCGGCGAGGCGCTGCTGCGCGCGCGTGCACGCGAGGCGGGTCTCGCCTACGAGCTGCTGGCGGCGCGCGCCGACCTGCAGGCGATCGTCGCCGGGGCGCGCACCGGAGGCGAGGAGGCCGATGTGCGCACGCTGCGCGGCTGGCGGCGCGAGCTTGCCGGCGCGGAGCTGCTGCAGCTGCTCGACGGCCGCGTCTCGCTGGCTGTCGGCGGCTCGCCCCAGCGGCGCCTGGTGCAGGTCGCCCCGCGGCCCGACGCGCCCTGAGCGGACGCGACCGCCTCGTTCGCCGCGTCCCCGCGTCCCCCGCGTCGGCGCTACTGGATGTGGTTGTAGACTTCGAACAGCGGCAGGTACATCGAGATCACGATGAAGCCCACGATGCCGCCGATCACGATGATCATGATCGGCTCCAGGATCGATGTGAGCGCCTTGACCGACGCTTCGACCTGTTCCTCGTAGAACTCGGCCACCCTGCTGAGCATCGCGTCGAGCGCGCCGGTTTCCTCGCCGACGCCGACCATGTGCGTGACCATCGAGGGGAAGATCGGGGCTTCGGCGAGCGGTGCGGCGATCGTCCCGCCGCGCTTGACCGACGCGATCACGCCGTCCATGGACTCTTCGATCGCGACATTTCCACCCGTCCGGCCGGTGATCTCCAGCGCCTGCAGCAGCGGCACGCCGGCGCTGGTCAGCGAGGCCAGCGTGCGCGACCAGCGCGCCACGGCGACCTGCTGCACGATCGCGCCGATCTTCATCGGCACGTGCAGGCGGAAGTGGTCCCATTGGCGCCGCCCCCAAGAGGTTTTCTTCCACTTGATGAACGTGGCGATCACAAGCGCCGTGCTCCCGAACATCAACCACCAATAGCCGGTGACCATTTCCGAGAGCAGAACCGACACCTTGGTCAGCGATGGAAGTTCTCCGCCGAACTGCTTGAAGACGCCCACGAACACGGGAACCAGGAACGCGACGAGCGCCATCATCACGCCCACCGCGAAGATGATCACCATGGTCGGGTAGACCATCGCGGCTTTGATCTGGCGGCGCAGCGCGGCGTCCTTCTGCAGCTGGTCGGCGACCCGCATGAGCGCGTCCTCGAGCACGCCTCCCATCTCCCCGGCCTGGGTCATGGCGACGAACAGCGGGTTGAACACCTTCGGGTGGCGTGCCATCGCATCGCTCAGCGACAGGCCCGCCTCGACGTCCTTGCGCACTGCGACGATGGTTTCCTTGAGGAACTTGCTCTCCGTCTGCTCCTCCAACACGTAGAGGGAGCGCAGGATGCTCATCCCGGAGGAGATCATGGTGGAGAGCTGGCGAGAGAAGATCGCGAGCTCCGCCGGCTTGACGCGCTTCATGAACGCGAGCTCGATCTGCCGCGAGGAGTGCTTGTCGGCTATGTCCAGCACGATCAGGCCGCGCTGCTTGAGCTGATCGGAGACCGCCTGCTTGGACTCCGCCTCGACCTGTCCGCGGGCCTTGCCGCCGGCGAGATCGATGGCCTTGAAGACGTA
>DAINPC010000139.1:0-6444 GCA_036743695.1 Solirubrobacteraceae bacterium
CACCACAGCGGCGAAAGCAGGAACCCACCGTATGATCCCGACGAGCCGGGCCCCTGAGCCCGGCATCGGCTATGGAAACCGCACGACGCGAAAACTACGACTCTGGCGAGCACTTCGTCCTCGAATACGGCGAGCTGCGCTTCACGTTCAACGAGACGGACTTCTCCGAGCGCTGCGAGCAGGCGGCTCTGAAGCTCGGCTTCGTCGACGGGCGCCTGGGCGAGGAGGAGCTGGAAGACCTGGTGAACCTGGCGGTCAACGGCGAGATCGCCGAGCCCGCCTCCGATCTCGGCGAGCACGTCAACGACTGCTGGCCCGAGCTCGTCGGCCCGGCAGAGCGCTCTCTCGTGCACTGGCTTCGCCGTCTCGTCTTCCGCGGAGCGTGGCTGGACCAGCGCGTCAAGGAGGGCGAGCTGGGCGTCAGCTACGACGAGCGGACCGGCACCTTCGCCTACGTGCAGCCCATCGATCCGGCAACCCCGAGCAGCGGCGAGCCGATCGAGCTGGCGCCCGAGCCCTCCTGGGGCCGGGTCGCCTACCGCCGCTAGGACGGCCGCGTAGCGGCGTCCTAGCGAGTCTCTCGAGCTAGCCCGCAGCCGCCTCGACCGCGGCTGCGCGCGCCTTGGTGACGGCCGTGGCTCCGTCCTCGCCGACGAGCAGCTCGAGCTTGAGCGTACCGCTGCTGACGAGGTCGAGGATCGGCTGGCGACCGGTGGAGGTCAGCGCGCGGTCGAGCGCGATCACGGTGGTCTCGCCGCCGAGCGGGCGCGTCGCGGTGGCAATCACGGTCAGCGAGCCGCCCTCGCGCAGGCTGCGGGCTGCCGCCAGCGCCTTGCGGGCGGCGTGCGGGTTTAGTCCGTCGAGGCTGTCTATCAGGACGAGTGCATGCCCGCCGCGGGCGGCCACGCGCTTGGCTGCGTCGATCGCGCGCTCGACGGCCTGTCCCTGGGAGTCGGCGGATCCGGCGAAGCTGACAGCGGCGACCGGCGGTAGCGGGCCCTCCTGCGACTGCTGGATCTCCTCGGGCCTGGCGCCGGCGAGCACGAGGCTGACCTCCAGCTCCTCGCGTCCACTGACCGCATCGAGCAGCCGGCGAAGCGTCTCCGTCTTGCCGGAGTGCATCGGGCCGACGATCACCGCGCGCGAGCCCCGTCCGAGCGGCGTGAGCCACTCGATGGCCTCGAGCGTCGGGTCCTTGGAGTCGAGCGCGAGCCGCTCGCTGGGCCAGTCCACGGGAAGGTCCTCGTAGCGGGCACCCTCGGCGACCGCATCCGCGGAGGCGCCGTTGATGGTGTCGATTCTCACCAGCGAGGGGTAGCGCTCGGAGCGCCGCGGCGTGCGCACGGGACCGGCGACGCGATCGCCGGAGACGAGCTCGCAGCGGCGAACCTGCGCGGCGGAGATGTAGACGTCGTCGTCGGAGGGCTCGGGCGGGTCCACGCGCAGGAACGCCGAGCCGTTGCCGAGCACCTCGACCACGCCCGCGGCGATGCGCGCGGCTGCCTCGTCGCCCGTGTCGGCGGGCTCGTCGCGGTCGGACGCCTTGGGCGAGCGCTCCGCCGCGGCGGAGCCTCCGCCGGAGCCTCCGCGTGAGCCTCTGCTCCGACCCCGGCGAGCGCCGTTGGAGGCGCCCGATGGTGCTGAGCTGTCGGCGCCCTCGGCTGACTCGGAGGGCTCGGAGCCCTCCTCGGAGACGGAGCTCGAGCGGCGCGTGCGGGTGGAGCGGCGGCGGCGCGGGCGCGCGGGGCGATCATCCTCGGCGTCGGAGCCCTCCTCGGAGGCCTCCGGAACGTCCGGCTCGCCAAGGATCGCGCTGATCAGCTGCGCCTTGCGCAGCCGCCTGAAACCGTCGAGACCCATCTGATTGGCGATCGCGTGCAGGTCGGCCAGAGGACTTGCCTCCAGCTCGGAGCGCTCGAGTACGGCCATTGGGTGTTCCTTCTTTCGTAGTGGAGGGGCGGTTGGCGTCCGGCCGCGTTGGACAGCGGCCGGCACCCGTGATTGGCCTTCAGCGTAGCGCGTCGCCCGGCGAGCCCGCACGAGCCTTCGCCCGCCATCCGGCCGCGAAAGCTAGTCGGAGACCAGCCGGTCATAGCGGTTTTCCGCATCCAGAGCCAGATCCCTGCTCGGCTCCAGCTCGCCCGCGAGCGCCGCGCGCACGGTCAGGAAGTCGGCCGCTGCTGCCACGTCGTGCACGCGGAAGATGTGCGCGCCACCCTCCACGCCGTCCGCCAGCGCGGCGAGCATGCGCGCCAGCCTCCCGGGCCCTGCTCCACCCGCCGGCTCGCCCGTGCCCTGCGGGCGCGAGACGGCGATCAGCAGCGGCCTGCCGAGCTCGTGCAGTCGCTCCAGGGCAATTGTCTCGGCGGGAGCGAGAATCAGCTGCTCGGGGCGCATCCCGCTTGCGAGCGCAGTGGCGAGGTGCCCGCGCAGGAGGGCCAGCGGCGCTCGCCCCCGATCGGGCTCGCGCGGGATTCCGCGCGCGCGTGCGAGTGCAGGCCCGAGGACGAGCGCGGCGCCGCTCTGCGCGCAGACCTCGGCCACGCCCGGTTCGAGCAGTCCGCTCGCGTCGTTGACGATCCGCGCGCCGGCGGCGACGGCGGCGCGGGCCTCTGACGGCTCGCGCACATCCACGCACACGACGGCGCCCAGCTCGCCCGCTGTGCGTTCGAGGAGCGCCACAAGGCCCTCGGTCGCCAGGCCTTCGGTCGCCAGGCCTTCGGTCGCCAGGCCTTCGCCGAGATCCAGGATGTCCGCCCCCTCGCGCAGCAGCTCGGCGGCCCTCTCCACCTGTGCATCCAGGCGCGCGCGCGGCCCGCCGCCGCCGGGAGCCTCTACCGGCGCGGGGTCGAGCACGCCCATCAGCAACGGGCGCGAGCCGAGCTCGATCGTCAGATCGACGGCGCGCAGGGTGCACGAGGGCGCGCTCACGGCATCGCGGCCGGCGGTGGCGCGTCGGCCGGCTCGGCGCGCTCCGGCCGCTCGATCTGCGCGACCAGCCCCTCGGCGGCGGCCTCCTGGGCAAAGCGGTCGAGCTCGAGCGTCAGACGCTCCCCGCTCCAGCCCAGCTCGCGCGCGAGGACGTCGCCGACGCGCTGCGCCGGCCGGCTCCCCGCGGCTGGCTCGGCGTCGGTCAGCTCGCGTGCGGCGAGCAGGCCGAGGCGCGTGCGTCGCAGCAGCACGTCGCCGATGCTGCGGGCCTGCTCCTGGCGTGCCGCCTGGGCGACCTCGGCGAGCAGGTCGGGCAGGCCGGCGACGATCGGCTGCGCCAGCTCGCCGCGGTCGGCGGCGAGCGCGAGCACGTCGTGGGCGGCGTGGCCGTAGCGGGCGGCGAGCGCCGCATAGGACTCGGCGGGCACGCCCTCCACGCGCGGCAGCTCCTCCACGGCGATCGCCTGACCGAGCGGAATCTCGTGCGTCCTGCACGGCGCGTCGCGGGCGTCGCGCTCGACCAGCCGATCAACGGTCATCTTGGCCATCCGCCGCCACGTGGTGAGCTTGCCGCCGGTGATGGTGATCATCCCCGAGGAGGTCTCATACAGCTCGGCCTTGCGCGAGATGTCCACCGACTTCTTGGGGTCGCCGGTGGAGATCAGGGGCCGCACGCCGGCGAACGCGCCGGTCAGCTCGGCGGGCCCGAGGGCCGTCCCGAAGAAGCTGTTGACGGCGGCCAGGAGGTAGTCCACGTCCTCGGTGGAGGGCTTGATGTGATCGAGCGGGCCCTCGTAGTCGTTGTCGGTGGTGCCCACCAGCGTGTGCCCCAGCCACGGCAGCGCGAAGACCGAGCGCCCGCCGGCGGCGGGAACGATGGCGCCGCCGACGAGCGGTAGATCCTCGTTCCTGATCGTGATGTGCGTGCCGCGGCTGGGCCGGATCCGCGGCAGCCCGGCCTCCTCGTGGAGCTCCTGTGGGCGCAGCTCGTCGGCCCACACGCCGGTGGCGTTCACCACGCTGCCCGCGCGCACCTCGAAGCGGGCTCCGCTCTCGAGGTCGATGGCCTCCACGCCGCTGGCGCGGCCGTCGTGCTCCAGCAGGCCGCTCACCTCCACGCGGTTGGCGCAGACGGCGCCGAAGCGCTCGGCCTCACCGAGCACGGTGAGCACCAGGCGAACGTCGTCGGTCTGGCAGTCGTAGAACAGATATCCGCTGGTCGGCTCGCGCGCGGCGAGCGCGGGCACCAGCTCCAGCACCTCCTCGCCGGAGATCACGCGGTGGCGCTCGGGGCTCCAGGACTCTCCCTCCTCGCCCTGCCGTGGCGCGGCGGCGGCGGTCTGGGAGCGCTCGTCCCGGGCGCGCCTTCCGCGGCGTGTGCGCAGGCGGTCGCGGTCCACGGACATGACGTCGTACAGGTTCAGTCCGACGCCCACCAGGCGGTCGGGGTGGGCCCCATCGAACGCGGGCACGACGAGCGGCAGCGGACGCACTAGATGCGGCGCCAGCTGCACCATCAGGCGGCGCTCCAGCAGCGCCTCGCGCACGAGTCCGAGGTCGAAGTTCTGCAGGTAGCGCAGTCCCCCGTGGACGAGCTTGCTCGATCGGCTGGAGGTGCCGGAGGCGAAGTCCGCGCGCTCCAGCAGCGCGACGCTGTAGCCGCGCGTGGCCGCGTCGAGGGCGACACCCGCGCCGGTGATGCCGCCACCGACGACGACCACGTCGAACTCGTCCTGCGACAGGGCCGCGAGAGCCTGGCTGCGCTCGATCACGAGCGCAGTCTCGCAGAGGCGCTGGCGGCTGGGGGCGTGTGGGGGGCTTTAGATCTGCGCGAGCTCGGCGGTGATCTCGCTGACCGCGGACTTGGCGTCGCCGAACAGCATGGTGGTCTTGGGGTCGTAGTAGAGCTCATTTTCGATGCCCGCGAATCCCGGGTTCATGGAGCGCTTGATGACGATCACCGAATGGCTGTCGGCGACCTCGAGGATCGGCATCCCGTAGATCGGCGAGGAGGGCGTGTTCTTGGCGGCCGGGTTGGTCACGTCGTTGGCGCCGATCACCAGCGCGACGTCCGTGCGGCTGAACTCGGGGTTGGCGTCGTCCATCTCCCTGAGCTGGTCGTAGGGCACGTCGGCCTCGGCCAGCAGCACGTTCATGTGACCGGGCATGCGCCCGGCGACCGGGTGGATCGCGTAGCTGACCTCTACCTGGCGTTTCTCAAGCGCCTTGGTCAGCTCGCGCACCGCGTGCTGGGCCTGGGCGACGGCCATGCCGTAGCCGGGGACGACCACGACGCGGTTGGCGTATGCGAGCTGGATCGCCGCGTCGGCCGCGCTGGTGGAGCGTACCGTGCCGGCATGCTCGCCGGCTCCGCTCGCCCCCTCGACGGCCCCCCCGCCCCCGAACCCGCCGGCGATGATCGCGGGGATCGAGCGGTTCATGGCGGTCGCCATGAGATTGGTGAGGATCGAGCCGGAGGCGCCGACGATCATGCCGGCGACGATCAGCGCGGGGTTGTTCAGGGCGATTCCCGTCGCCGCGGCGGACAGGCCGGTGAAGGCGTTCAGCATCGAGATCACGACCGGCATGTCCGCTCCGCCGATCGGCAGCACCACGGCGTTGCCGAGCAGCGCGGCACAGATCAGCATGCCGATGAAGATGCTTTCGGAATGGGAGCCGCCGGCGATGTCCACTCCGGCGGCGAGGGCGAGGATCAGCAGCACGAGGTTGACGATCTGCTGAGAGGAGCCGAAGCTGATCGGCCGGCCGGGGATGATTTCCTGGAGCTTGCCGAAGGCGATGTTCGACCCCCAGAAGGACACCGAGCCGACGATGGCGGCGAACAGCGAGAAGATCGTGATGTAGGTGGCGGTGAACGAGAAGCCGTGGGTGAGGCGGAACTCAGACCACGAGATCAGGAACACCGCGCCGCCGCCGACGCCGTTGAACAGCGCCACCATCTGCGGCATCGCGGTCATCTTCACCTGGCGCGCGGCGGGCACGCCCACGGCGGTTCCGAGCGCGACGCCGAGGACGATCAGCCCCCAGTTGCCCTCGTTGGCGTTCAGCAGCGTGGCGATCACGGCGATCGTCATGCCCACGGCGGCGATGCGGTTGCCGCGCACCGCGGTGGTCGGGCCGGAGAGCCCGCGCAGGCCCTGGATGAACAGACCGAATGCGATGATGTAGAGGACGTCCAGGAAGCTCCGATCCTGCAGGAAGGAGGTGGCGAGCGGAGCTCCGATCACGACGCCTTCCCCTTGCCGTCGTCCTCGCCCTTGCCCTTGCCGGCGGCTGCGGGGGGCTTGGGCTTGACCTTGAACATCTCGAGCATGCGGTCGGTCACGAGGAAGCCGCCGACGACGTTGATCGTGCCGAAGGCGATGGCGATCACGAGGATGATCTTGTTGAAGGTGCCGTTGCCCGAGAGGCCCACGACCAGCAGGCCGCCGAGCAAGACGATCCCGTGGATGGCGTTGGTGCCGGACATCAGCGGCGTGTGCAGCGTGTTGG
>DAINPC010000140.1:0-6355 GCA_036743695.1 Solirubrobacteraceae bacterium
CACCTTCGGTGCGCTGTCCGCTGTCGGCGCCTCGCTGACCATGGCCTCGATCGCGGTGCTGCCCGTGCTCGTCGGGCTGGCGGTGGACTACGCCATCCAGTTCCAGTCGCGCGTGGGGGAGACCTTCGAGCGCGACCCGCCCGCCGCCGGCTCGGCCGCTGAGGATATCCCGGCGAGGATCGCGCGCGCGGCCGCCACGGGCGCGCCGACGATCGCCACCGCCGGCGCGGCGAGCGCCGCCGCGATGCTCGTGCTGCTGCTCTCGCCCGTGCCGATGGTGCGTGGATTCGGCGTGCTGCTGGTGGTGGGCGTTGCGATCGCGCTGCTGTGCGCGCTGACGGCGGGTGCCGCCGCGCTGACCCTCCGCGCCGGCGCGCAGGCGGGCGCCGGCGCACGCGCCGGCCTGGGACCGGGCTCCGGGGCGCGGGCGGGCGCAGGCACTGGCGCGGGGCCGCGCCTGCCGGGCCCGATCGAGGCTGCCTGGCGGGGGGCGCGCGAGCTGCTGGCCGACAACCCGCTCACCCGCCTGGTGGCGCGGGTCGCGCTGGTCGGGGCGGTGCGCAGGCCGGGACGCGTGCTCGGCGTGGGGCTGGCGCTGGCGGTGCTCGGCTGGGGCCTGGACACGCAGACGCGGGTGGAGACCGACATCACCAAGCTGGTGCCGCAGAGCCTCAGCTCGCTGCAGGCGCTGAGCGCGCTCGAGCGGACCACCGGCGTGGGCGGCGAAATCGACCTGATGGTCTCGGGCTCGAGCCTTGCCAAGCCCGCCACGATCGAATGGATGAGCGCCTATCAGAGCGCGGTGTTGAAGCGCTTCGGATACGGCGCCACCCGCGGCTGCGGGAAGGCACGGTTGTGCCCGGCCTTCTCCCTGCCAGACCTGTTCCAGCGTCAGAGCACCGGCACGGCCGCCCGGGCCAAGCTCTCCCAGGAACAGGTGAGCGGCCTGCTGAGCGTCATCCCGCCCTACTTCTCACAGGACGTGATCACCCCCGACCGGCGCGTGGCGACGCTCGCGTTCGGCATCCGCCTGATGAGCCTCGACCGCCAGCAGCAGCTGATCGAGGAGATGAGCGCCGAGCTGCACCCGCCGGCCGGGGTCAGCGCGCAGCTCGTCGGCCTGCCCGTGCTCGCGGCCCGCTCGGGCGCGCAGGTGGGCGACCCGTGGCGGCGCCTGGAGACGCTGCTAGTCGGTCTGGCGGCGGTCGCCCTGGTGCTGCTGGTGGCCTTTCGCGGCGATCTGCGACGCGTGCTGGTGCCGCTGGCGCCGATCGTGCTCGCCACCGGCTGGTCCGCGCTGATCCTGTTCGCCGTGCGCGTGCCGTTGAACCCGATGTCCGTCACGCTCGGGGCGCTGGTGATCGCGATCTCGACCGAGTTCAGCGTGCTGCTGTCCGAGCGCCACCGCCAGGAGCTGCTCGCCGGCCACGGCACGATCGAGGCGCTGCGCCGCAGCTACCGCCGCACCGGAGCCGCGGTGGCGGCATCGGGCGTCACGGCGATCGCCGGCTTCGGCGTGCTGGTGCTGTCGGACATTCGCATGCTGCGCGACTTCGGCCTGGTGACGCTGATCGATCTGAGCGTCTCGCTGCTCGGCGTGCTGGTGGCGCTGCCGGCCGCGCTGGTGATCGCGGGCACCGCCGCCGAAGGGGGCGGCGGCGAGGAGCCGGCCGGCGTGCCCGGCGGCGGGCGCGGGCCACTCGCCCGGCTGTTGCGCGAGATCCGTTCGGCCACCGTTCGCAGGCGCCGTGGCGGCACAGGCCATGAACCAGCGTGAGCCCGCGGCCGGGCCGCACTACGGGCGCCATGTCTGCGTGCTGGGCCTGCTGGCCCTGCCGCTGATCACGATCAACACCGCGCTGACAAAGCCCAACGGCGCCACCGGCATCCCACCCGGTCGGGGATGGCGGGGACCGGGGCGATGAGCTCCGCGATGGTGCCCGAGCTCGGCTGGCGCTCGCGCGAGGTCGAGGAGGAGCTGCCCGCGCTGCGGCTGCTGCTCGCGGAGGTGGGGGTCGGCCGCAGGACGCCGCTCACGGGCGCATCTCCGCCCGACGTCGAAGGGCGCCTGCGCGAGCTCTCCAGCCGGTTCCGCGGCGCTCGCGCCGTGGCGATCCGCCGCGAGCCCGTCCCGTCCGCATACAGGGTGTTCTTTCGCCACATCGGCCTCGACCCCGACGTCGTGCGCACCCCGATCGAGGCGGCGGTGCTGGAGCGCATGCTGCGCGGCGGATTTCTCACCGGCGGCCTGCTGGAAGACGTGCTGCTGATCGCGCTTGCCGATACGGGCGTGCCCGTGTGGGCGCTCGACGCCGAGTCGCTCGACGGGCAGCTGGGGATACGCCCCAGCCGTGAAGGCGAGCCGCTCGGGCGCTCGCTCAAGGCGCGGACGCTGCCGGCCGGGCAGCTGGTCATCGCCGACTCCTCAGCCGCGCTGGCGATCCTGTTCGGCGAGTCTGGCACCGGGCACGTGGCGGGCGCTGCGACCCGCCGGTTGAAGCTGTTCGCCGTCCAGGTGGCCGGTGTGCCGACGCTCTATGCCGAAGAGGCGCTGTGGTCGTGCAGGGCCGCCCTCGAGCAGCCCTGAGAGGGCCCTGTAGGGAGCGCCCGGGCCTCCCCGGGCGCTGGTAGAATCTCATCTCCGGTCTGCGGGAGGAGGCGGATGGTGCCCCAGTTTGAGCAGCAGCTAGTCGATCGAGACGCCTCGGACGCGCTGTGGATCCTCGCTCGCGGGCCCGAGCAGGCGAGCGCCCGCTCCGCCGAGCGCGCGGCCCGGCGGTCGTTGAAGGCGCAGATCGCAAGGCTCGAGCGCGAGCTCTCGGCGATCGTCGCGGACACCTTTCCGCACATCTCCGCCACTGGCGCAGCAGGGGCTGCGCCCGCGCCGGCCTCCTCGGCCCCGTGCCTGCTCGACATGGCCGAGCTCGAGCGCTCGCGCGATCGGCTCGCCGGGCGCGTGCAGGAGTTGCGCGGGGCGGCCGGCCGGCGCGCGGAGCACGAGCGCCGGGCGCGCGAGCAGCTGCGGCAGATGAAGCTGGAACCGGGCCGCTACAAGTTCAAGCGGCTGCCGGTCGACGATCTCGGCCAGGGTGGATGCGGGGTGTGGGAGGTCCGCCCGCGCCTTGGCCTGATCGGCATGCTCGCGGGCTGGTGGCAGGTCAAGCTCTCGTCAGGCTGTCCGTTAGCCAGGGGGTCGCGCTCCACGCGCGGCCCCGCTCGGACCCGGCGCAGCCGAGCGTCGCCGCGAGCGTGCGGCGCTGGCGCTCGGTCATCGAGCCGACGGTCTTCTTCTCGGACATCGGGATCTGGGAGAGGAACTTGCGGCAGCGGGTCTGGCCCCAGCGGCGCTGGCTCATCAGCAGGTCCGCCACCGCCATGCTCTGAGCCTCCCAGGGGCAGTCGAGGATCACCTCCGCGACGGCGATCTCGCCGATCGCCACGCGCCGCTTCAAGTCGGCGCGGGCCAGGCGAACCTTGTTGGCGCGTTCAAGCGCGCGCATGTGCTGGGGACCGGCAGGGACAATCGTCGCTGTCGCGTTCATTTTTGGCACTCTCCCCGTTGCCGCCGCGGGGCATGTGCGGCGGCAACATGCTTGCTCGATTTTTGACCAGTATGCGCGCGGCCTGGCCGTGTGGAACTCATCCGCGAGAAGCCACGGTTGTCCTGGCACGTCACCCCTCCTCCGACGGCTACCGGAGGTGAGCTCCGGACGGTCATGCAGAGCGCAATTGGAAGCTACGACAGGACGGGGTGCGCGGTCAACCGTGTGCGGGGGCTTCGTACGCTAGAAGCGACCTTTTTCGTCCGCCGCGAGACTTGTGAAGAATTGGACAAGACCCCGAGCGGGGGCGCACCCCCGAACGAGCGCACCCCGAACGAGCGCACCCCGAGCGGGCCGCACCCCGATCAGCTCGGCTCGGGTCCCGGCAGCGGACCGTGCTCGGCCTCGAACTCGCGCTTGACATGCCCGAACACATCCAGCGCGCGGTCCAGGGTCGCCGCGTCGTGGGTGGCCATCACGCTGGTACGCAGCAGCGCCCCGCCGGGGGGCACGGCGGGGTGCAGCGCGGTGTTGACGAACACCCCGGCGTCGTAGAGCGCGCGCCACAGCAGCGCCGCCTTCCAGTCGTCGCCCACCAGCACGGGGACGATCGGCGTCACGATCGTGTGCCCGTTGGGGCCGCCGCGGCGCAGGCCGGGCGCGTGCTCCTGCACGCCGGCGGGGAGGTTCTGCGGCGAGATGACCGCGAAGCCGCGCTCGTGCAGCCCGTCACGCAGGTGCTGGGCGTTCTCGAGCACCCGGGCGAGCAGCGGCGGGCCGTCCTCGGAGCGCAGCACGCGCAGCGCGGCCAGCGCCGCGCCGACCGCCGCCGGGACGGACGAGGCGGTGAACAGGAATGCGCGCGAGTAGATGCGCAGGTAGTCGATCACCTCGTGCGAGCCCGCCACAAAGCCTCCGCACGAGGCCAGGGACTTGGAGAACGTTCCCACGCGCAGGTCCACCCGGTCGGCGACGCCCAGCAGTTCGGCGGTGCCGGCGCCGCGCGCGCCGAGGACGCCCGCGCCGTGGGCCTCGTCCACCATCAGCCGAGCGCCGTAGCGCTCGCACAGGTCGCAGATCTCGCTCAGCGGCGCGATGTCGCCCTCCATCGAGAAGACGCCGTCCACCGCCACCAGCACGCCGCCGCCGTCGCCCTGGGCGCGCTCCAGCATCTTCTCCAGCTTCTCCAGCCGGTTGTGGCGGAAGGGGCGCAGCTTCGCGCGCGAGAGCAGGCAGCCGTCGAGGATCGAGGCGTGGTCGCCGGAGTCCACGATCACCGTGTCCGCAGGG
This sequence comes from Solirubrobacteraceae bacterium, assembly GCA_036743695.1. Lineage (GTDB taxonomy): Bacteria > Actinomycetota > Thermoleophilia > Solirubrobacterales > Solirubrobacteraceae > Palsa-744. Next base: position 4,833 of record DAINPC010000140.1, read on the forward strand.
CCCAGCAGCGTGCCCAGCGCGCCGAGGTTGGCCTGATGCCCGGTGCTGAACACGAGCGCGTCCTCGGTCTGCATCCACTCCGCGATCTCGCTCTCCAGTTCGAGGTGCAGGGGGATCGTGCCGTTGAGCAGCCGCGAGCCGGTCAGGCCGGTGCCGAAGCGGTGCAGGGCGTCCTCGGCCCCCTGCATCACGCGCTCGTCGCCGGTCAGACCGAGGTAGTTGTTGGATCCGAGCATGATGCGCTCGGCGCCCTCCATCTCGACGACGGGCATCGCCGGTGAGCTGAGGACGTGGAAGTAGGGCAGCACGTCCGCCTCGCGAGCCGCCGCGAGCACAGCCGCGCGGTCGTGGTCGCGGACCTTGGCGAAGACGTCGGTGGAAGTCTGCATGTAGTGTGCCTCCCCAGTGGGAGTCGAAGTCAGAGCGGTCTCGGGCGGAAGCGATCTGAAGCGGTTCATCGACCTGCCCTTCCGCCTGCATGCTAACCATCCCTTGTGGGTGCCCCCGCTGAAGCTGGAGCGGCGGCTGTTCCTCAACCGCCGCATGAACGCCTTCTTCAGCCATGGCGAAGCCGCGTACTTCCTGGCGCTGCGCGACGGACGGGTGCTGGGCCGGGTCAGCGCCCAGGTGAACCACGCGTTCAACGACTACCAGAAGAAGAACTGGGGCTGGTTCGGCTTCCTCGAGCTCGAGGACGATCAGGAGGTGCTCGACGCGCTGCTGAACGCCGCTGCGGGATGGTTGAGCGAGCGCGGCAAGGAGCGCATGGTGGGCCCCGCGAGCTTTGCCATGAACGACGAGAGCGGCGTGCTTATCGAGGGCTTCGACCTTCCTCCGATGATCGTCCAGCCGTGGAACCCCCCCTACTACCAGCAGCGCATGGAGCAGGCCGGCATGACCAAGGCGATGGACCTGCTGATGTGGAACCTGGAGGTCTCAGACCGCGAGAAGGTGCTGCCGGTGATCTTCGAGCTGGCCGAGAAGGTGGAAAGCGATCATGGCATTCGCGTGCGCCCGATGCGCCGCTGGCAGCTGCGCAAAGACCTGGACGCGTTCGCCGAGGTCTACAACTCCGCCTGGTCGAAGAACTGGGACTTTGTGCCCTATTCGAAGAAGGACCTGGACGCCTACGCCCAGGAGCTGCAGCTGGTGTTCGACAAGCACTGGTTCATGATCGCCGAGCGCCAGGACACGGGCGAGGTGGTGGGCATGGCGATCACGGTCCCCGACGTCAACCAGGTGCTGGCTCGGATGAAGGGCCGGCTGCTGCCGCTCGGCTGGTGGCATTTCCTGCGCAAGGGCAAGACCATCGATCGCGTGCGCGTCGGCTTCCTCGGGGTCAAGCCCGAGTACCAGCACACAGGGGTGGCGGCGAAGCTGTACGTGGAGCACTTCAACGCCGCGGCCGTGCGCCCGCAGACCGGCGGGGAGATGGGCTGGATCCTTGAGACCAACACCGCCATGAACCGCGGCATGGAAGCGATGGGCGGGCGCGTGGTCAAGCGCTACCGCGTCTACGAGCG
>DAINPC010000141.1:0-6339 GCA_036743695.1 Solirubrobacteraceae bacterium
CGGTCCTCGGTGCGCACGTGCAGGTCTTTGATCTCTAGGTCGGCCATGTTCTGTGGTCAGGCTCCGGTTGTGAGTGGTTCGATTTGCAGGGGTGGGAGGGTGGCTGGCGCCGGCAACGCCGGAGTGATCATGAGGTCCGCCAGCGTGGTCTCTCGAAGCGTGTTGACGATCGAGAAGCGCACGCGCGTCCACAGCAGCTTGGTTGGGCAGACGTGCTCGGGGCTGGACTCGCGCGAGCACACGATCGAGCCGTCGGGCGCCTCGGAGATGCACTCGATCGGCGCGATCGAGCCCTCCAACGCCTCCACGACCTCGGCCATGGTGATCTCAGTGGAGGCGCGCGCGAGCATGTAGCCGCCGCGCGAGCCGCGGCGTGAGGCGACCAATCCGGCCTTGCGCAGGCGCGCCACCAGATGCTCCAGATACGCCAGGGGCAGGCCGTCGTGGGCCGCGATCTCCGCCAGCGGTATGGGCTCCGCGCCGGCGCGTCGCGCAAGCTCGACCATCACACGGACGCCGTACTCGGCCTTGGTTGAGAACATCATCGCAAGATTTCCTACCTGCCCGCTAGGGTATCAGCCGGCCTGAAGCTTCCGGATATCGTGAGCGAGGGACTCGGGGGTGAGCTGTTCCTGCTCGAACAGCACCCGCCTGCGGCCGCGGGGGTCGAGCAGCAGCACCGGGGCGGCGCGCGCGAAGGCCGTGCGGCCGGCGCCTGCGGCGGCGACGCCGTACGCCCGCCAGATCCTGCGCAGCCGTGGCAGCGGTCCGGTCAGGTACCGCACGCGCCCTGTCAGCGAGACCGCGGCGAGGAAGCGCCTGACGTTGGCCGGGGAGTCCGCGCGGGGGTCGGCGCTGACCACGAGCACGGGCACCGGCCGGGGCAGTTCGTCGAGGGCGCCGCGGATCTGCTGGGCGATCACCACGCAGCTGGCGCCGCAGGTGGAGTAGAGGAACGTGAGCACCGTCACCTGGCCGCGGTAGTCGCTGAGCGAGACGCGGTAGCCGGCCTGATCGGTGAGCGTGAACTCCTGCGCCGGCTCCTCTCCCGGCAGAGCCGCGCCGTCGAATCCCGTGCTCGGCCCCGAGGTGGAGGTGATCGAGGTGCTCTGGTGCGACGGTGCTCCGAGGGTGACGGCCAGGATCAGGGCGAGCAGCAGCGCGGCGGACAGCAGGGGAAGCACGAGCCGCGATCGTGGGCGCATCCCCGCCCAGCGTAGGGCAGGCCAAGTGCGTCCGTGTGCGGCGGGCGAGGTCGAGGCGATGCCTCCGCGGTTGCGGGCGCCCGGCTGGAACATCGGTTCCAACATGCAGGAGATCGGGGTCTCCGCGGCGTAAGGTGGGACGATGCTTGTGGATCGAAGGGTCATTGTGAGGCTCGCGGGCGTGCTCGCGGCCGCGGCGCTGACGGCAGCGTCGGCGGCCGCCGGCGCCTCGGCGGAAGCCACCGGCCCACAGCCCTCGGCGCCGCCGCCAGTCCCACCTCCCGCAAACGACAACCTGGCCAACGCGCAGACGGTGCACACTCTGCCCGCGACGATCGGCGGCACCACAGTGGGCGCGACGACCGAGCCGGGCGAAAACGAATCCTCCTGCGGCCTCGCCACGACCAGCTCCGTGTGGTACGTGCTGCGCTCCTCCAGCGCACAGCGAGTGGCCGTGGACCTGGCAGCCGGGGGCGCGCTCGATGGCACGATCGACGTCTACCACGCCGTGCGCTCCCAGCGCATCCCGGTGGGCTGTCAGCAGACGGACCCTCACGGCAAGGCCTCGCTGTCCTTCTCGGCGTCCAAGAACGGCGTCTATGAGATACGGGTGGCCGCCCTTGCCAACTCCCAACTGGCGCCGTTCACGCTGGACGTGTTCCTGCCGACGCCCGCTGTCGGCCCGCCCGGGCGCCAGCTTCCCTCCGGTGGCGTGGGCGGGCAGGTGGATCGCATCCAGAACATCAACGCGGCCTACTCGTTCACGATGCGCGCGGGCGTCAGCTATCTGATCAGCCTCGCCAACGAGACCCAGGGAGCCTGTGTGAGCGGCGGCCTGTTCGCCCCGGGGACGCGCTCCTTCGAAGAAGGCTCGCCGCTGCTGCACATCGGCTGCGGCGGCTACCGCCTGTTCACGCCCGGCGCGGGCCAGGGAGGCCGTTACAGCTTCCAGGTGACCCCGCGGCTGTCGCGCAGCGGCGTGCAGCGGTTCCGCCTGCAGGTCGCGCCGGCCGGCCGCGCCGAAACAGCCCCGGGGCTGGTGCTCGCCAACTACGCCCGCGCCAGCGGGCGCCTCGACGGCAACGGCGTGCACGTCCTGCGCCTGTACCGTCTGGACGTCACCAGCCACTCCAACCTGACGCTCAGGCTGAAGGCACCCGGCTCCGCGGACTTCGACCTGCAGCTGCGCAACCAGAACGGCAACGTGATCGAATGCCAGTGCGGCGGCAGCGGCTCGCAGACGCTGCAGCACCAGCTGGCGCCCGGCCGCTACTACGCGGTGGTCTCCGTGCGAGACACGAGCGCCGGCAACTTCACGCTGGTGCGCGAGTCGCGCACGATCACATCGACGGCGATCTCCTTCTCCTCTGCCAAGTCCTCAGCCGGCCAGGGGCTCGGCATCCTCGTGAAGATCTCGCCGGCCGCTTCCGGGCCGGTCACCGTGGAGATCGAACGCTTCGACCCCGTATTCGGCTGGCAGTTCTATCGGCAGGCCAGCGCCTTCGCCAGCGGGGGCTCGGCCACCGTGCCCTTCACGCCGCCCGCGGTCGGGCGCTGGCGGGCGAAGGCGTCCTACGGTGGTTCCCGCACCGCGAGCCCCAGCGCGGTCGGCTTCTCCTACCTGCTCGTCGTCTAGCTGCATATCAGGGCGTCGCACCCGCCCTCGCCTGAGCTGTGCATCGGGGCACGGCGCCCGCCGGTCGCGCTGGTGTCCGGTCCTTCTGGGTCGAGGGCTTCATACCCTCGCCAAGTGGCGCTACACTTTATGAAGTCCTTGAATCCCGACCGTGGTTTAGGAGTTTCACGATGAGTCCGTCCGGCGCGGAGCTTCTCCGCCAAGTCAAGAGCCAGATCGAAGAGGTCGACCCGTCCGAGGTGAAGGAGCTGATCGACGAGGGCGTGGCGGTGGTTGACGTGCGCGAGGCCGAGGAGTACGCCGCTGGGCACCTTCCCGGCGCCAAGCATGTTGCGCGCGGCTATCTGGAGTCGCGGATCGAGGGCGTCGTGCCCGACCGCTCGACCCAGGTGATCCTCTACTGCGCCTCGGGCAACCGCTCGGCCTACGCCGCGCGCACGCTCAAAGACGAGCTCGGCTACGAGCACGTCCGCTCGATGACCGGCGGCATCACGCTGTGGAAGGATCGCGGCTACGAGGTCGTGGTCCCGCGCGCGCTCAGCAGCGAGCAGCGTGAGCGCTACTCGCGCCATCTGCTGATCCCCGAGATCGGAGTCGAGGGCCAGCAGAAGCTGCTCGACGCCAAGGTCCTGCTGCTCGGCGCCGGCGGCCTCGGCTCGCCGACGGCGCTGTATCTCGCGGCCGCCGGCGTGGGCACGCTGGGCGTCGTCGACGACGACGTCGTCGACCTCTCGAACCTCCAGCGCCAGGTGATCCACTCCACCCAACGGATCGGCATTCCCAAGGTGGACTCCGCCGAGGAGTCGATCCACGCGCTCAACCCGGACGTCAACGTCGTCAAGTACCAGACGCGGATCGACGCCTCGAACATCATGGAGATAATCGAGGGCTACGACGTGATCGTGGACGGCGTGGACAACTTCCCGACCCGCTACCTGCTCAACGACGCCACCGTTCGGCTGAAGATCCCCGTGGTCTCCGCCTCGATCCTCGGCTTCGATGGACAGCTGTCGGTGTTCAAGCCCTACGAGGGCCCGTGCTACCGCTGCCTGTTCCGCGAGCCCCCGCCGGCGGAGCTGGCGCCCTCCTGCGGCGCCAACGGAGTCCTGGGCGTGCTCCCGGGCACGATGGGCCTGCTGCAGGCGACCGAGGTGGTCAAGCTGGTGCTGGGCGTCGGCGAGCCGGCGATCGGACGGCTGCTGCTCTACGACGCGCTGGGAGCGACGCTGACGGAGGTCAAGGTCCACCGCGACCCCGACTGCCCGATCTGCTCGCGCGACCCGGAGGACATCGGCGACGAGGAGCTCGGCGTATTCCCCGATTACGAGGCATTCTGCGCCGCTGCCGGATAGGCTGACGCCCACATGGCAACGATCAAGATACCCCCGGTGCTGCGGGCGTCGGTGGGTGGCGAGAAGCAGGTGGGCGCCTCCGGCGCCAACGTCGGCGAGGTGTTGCGCGACCTCGCCTCCAACCACCCGGCCACCGAGAGCCAGCTGTTCTCCGCCGACGGCGAGCTCAACCGTTACGTGAATGTGTACCTCAACGACGAAGACGTACGCGTGCTCGACGGGCTTGACACCGCGGTGGGCGAGGCCGACACGCTGGTCATCCTGCCGGCGATGGCCGGCGGTTCGCATTGAGCGCCGGCCAGGGTCGCTAAGCGACTGCGGCCGTGCTGTGAGTGGGCTCGCTCGACACGGCCCCGGCCGCAGGGATCTGGCTGATGGCGTGCTCGGCCAGCGCGGTGATCGTCAGCGACGGGTTCACGCCCACGTTGGCCGGGATCGCCGAGCCGTCGCAGACGAGCAGGTTCTCATAGCCGAACACGTGCTGGTCGGCGTCCACGACACCCTGGCTGGGGTCGGGCGCAATCACCGCGCCGCCGAGGATGTGGGCGGTGGTGGGGATGTTGAAGAGAGCCTCCGTGAGCGCGCTCTGGGCGATGCCGCCGGTGCGCTCGGCGAACCATTCGGCTGCCTTGTTGGCGACCGGGATGAAGGTCGGGTTGGGGCGCTCGGGGTCCTGTTCGGTCTGTAGCCAGAAGGAGCCGAACGGACCTTTGCGCGGACGCAGCGCAATGGCGCTGTCGAGCGTCTGCATCACCAGGATGATGATCGTGCGCCGCGACCAGTGCTTGGCGAAGAGCACGTGCGCCAGGCGCCTGGGGTGGCGCAGGATCTGCGCGAGCAGCTTCAGCGGTCGTGTCGCGCGCGTGCCGTCGCCCGTGAGCAGGGTGTAGAGCAGCCGCATGGAGTCGCCGTCGTCGCCGTAGGTGACGGTCTCGATGTGCGTGTTGGGGTCGGGGTAGATCGAGGAGCTGATCGCCACGCGCTTGATCAGGTCGTCGGGGTAGTCCTCGGGGACGGTCACGGTCAGGATCGACTCGGAGTTAGTGCGCACCAGCTCGCCCAGCCGCGTCGATATGCGCGGCAGGGAGCCCTTCAGGCGGCAGCGCTGCAGCAGCTTGTTGGTGCCCAGCGGTCCGGCCGAGACGACCACGCCGCGGGCTCGCTGGACGCGGCGATCCTTGTTCAGCCACGCGCCCGAGCGGACGCTTTCCACCTCGTAGCCGTCGCTGCCGTCCGGCGAGCCGAGCGGGCGGACGTCGACGACGGTGCGTTCGGGCATCACCCGCGCGCCGCGCTTCTCGGCAAAGTAGAGGTAGTTCTTCACGAGCGTGTTCTTGGCGCCGTGCACGCAGCCGACCATGCAGCGCCCGCACAGCTGGCAGCCCGTCCGGTCGGGCCCCTCGCCGCCGAAGAACGGATCCGACACCGTCGTGCCCTGCTCGCCGAAGTAGATGCCCACGGGCGTGCGTTTGTAGGAGTCGCCCACGCCCAGCTCCTCGCCCAGCTCGCGCAGCAGCTGGCCGGCGGGATCCTCGTGCGGATTCTGCACCACGCCAAGCATGCGCTGGGCCTCGGCATAGTGGGGGGCCAGCGCGCTCTCCCAGTCCTGCATCTCCCCCCACTGGCGGTCCTCGAAGAACGCCTTGGCGGGCACGTAGAGCGTGGATGCGTAGCCGAGGCTGCCACCGCCCACGCCGCATCCGGAGACGACCGAGACGTCCTTGAAGGTTGTCAGCCGGAAGATCCCCTTCATCCCCAGGCGCGGGTTCCAGAAGTAGCGCTTCAGGTCGGCCGTCGAGCTGGGGAGCTGGTCGTCGGCGAAGCGCCGTCCGCACTCCAGCACGCCGACCGAATAGCCCTTCTCCGACAGGCGCAGCGCAGAGACGCTGCCGCCGAAGCCCGACCCGATGACCAGCCAGTCGTAGTCGAATCCCTCCCGCGCGCTCGCCATGATCGCCAGTCCCTCGGTCGCCTGTGGGGGTTAGATCTTAGTGGCTGACTGGCCCTCCGGCCAGGATGGCTCCTGCGCGACTCCTGTCGCTTAGTCATCCTCGGGGCGCCGACCGTGGTCCTCGTGTCGATCCAATTCCCCGTCGTCATGAGAGATTGAGCGGAAGGGTTTGCTCCACCACCAGGCGAAGACGGC
>DAINPC010000142.1:0-1216 GCA_036743695.1 Solirubrobacteraceae bacterium
AGCAGCTTGCCCGCCTGGATGATGGTCTCCAGCGTGTAGGTGAAGCGCGAGACGACCATGATCTGAATGGCGGCCTCGCGGTTGTAGGCGCGGAAGCCCGAGGTGGTGTCGGGCACGGAGGTCGAAGACGCCTGGCGCACGACCCAGGAGCCGAGCCGCTGGAGCGTCTTCTTCAGCGGCGAGAAGTGCTCGATGCCGCTGACCTCGCGGTCGCCGATGACCATGTCCGCGCGTCCGTCCAGGATCGGGCGCACCAGCTTTGCGATGTCTCCTCCGTAGTACTGGTTGTCCGCGTCGGTATTGACGATCACGTCAGCGCCGAGCTTCAGCGCGGTGTCGATCCCCGCCTGAAAGCCGGCTGCCAGCCCCTTGTTGTTGGTCAGGCGCACGAGATGGTGCACGCCCAGCTGGCGCGCCACGGCGATCGTCTCGTCGGTCGAGCCGTCGTCGATCACCAGCCACTCCACCACGTCGAAGCCCTCGACCTCGCGCGGCAGGTCGGCGAGCGTCTGCGGCAGCTGTGCCGCCTCGTTGAAGCAGGGGATCTGGATGATGAGCTTCATGGCCGTCAATTGCCTAGACTTGGCTTCCGGCAGTATCCCAAAGCGCAGGTCACGGTCTTGGCGCCAAGGGTTCGGACCCAGCCACCCGGCGCCGGTTCCGGGGCGGGTGGGGTCCAAGACCGCCAAGGCTAGATGGAAAGCGCGACGCTCACCCGGCTGAGCCCGGGCTCGACCCGGCTGGCGCGGCTGCGTGCCGTGCCCGCCTCGAAGTGGGCGCGCGTCGGCTTCGCGGCGATGTGCCTCGGCGCGCTGGCGGGCTACTTCGCCTTTCCGACCTATCCCACCTACGACTCGTTCTATGCCCTGCTGTGGGGACGCGACCTGCTGCACCTGCACCTCCCCGACTTCAGGGTCTATCGCGGGCCGACCGAGCACCCGCTGGCGATCGCCTTCGGCATGTTCTGCTCGATCTTCGGCCAGGGTGGGGCCCGCCTGATGGTGTTCGGCTCGATCGCCTCGTTCGTGGCGGCCGTCGCCGGCATGTACCGGCTGGGGCGCCTGTGCTTCGGCCCGGTCGTCGGGCTGATCGCGGCGCTGCTGCTGCTGAGCCGCTTCTTCGTCGAGAACCTGGCCGCCCAGGGATACCTCGACATCTCCTACCTGGCGCTGATCGTCTGGGCGATCGTGATGGAGGTCGAAAAGCGCCGCCGCGG
>DAINPC010000142.1:1316-6322 GCA_036743695.1 Solirubrobacteraceae bacterium
TTCCTGGTGCTCGCGGCCGCCGGCCTGCTGCGCCCCGATGCGTGGGTCCTGAGCGGCATCTACTGGCTGTGGTGCAGCTGGCCGGGGAAGACCGACCAGCGCTCGAACGATCAAAGATCGAACAATCGGAGATCGTCCCGCACCCGCCTGAAGTACCTGGCGCTGGCGGCGATCGCCCCGGTGGTGTGGGCCGGGCTCGATGCGATCGTGACGGGCAACCCGCTGTACTCGCTCACCGCCACGGCGGGCCTGGCGCAGGAACTGGAACGCACCCAGGGGCTCGCCAGCGTGGTGGGCTCGGTGTGGACGTTCACCGACCGGATCGACAAGCTCCCGGTGATCCTCGGCGCGCTGGTGGGGCTGCCACTGGCTGTCTGGATGGCGCCGCGGCGCGTGCTGGTCCCGCTGTCGGCGCTCGTCCTGCTGCTCGGCGTGTTCCTCGCCGAGGGCGCGGTGGGCGCGTCGGTGATCGACCGCTACCTGCTCGGGGCGGCGACCGTGCTGCTGGTGTTCTGCGCGGTCTTCCTCGGCGGCTGGGCGATGCTCCAGCCGGGCTCCCGACTGCGCCAGGTGTGGATCCTCGGGGCGGCGGCGCTGGTCGCCTATGGCTCGATCTCCGCCGCCACCACGCTGAGCCTCACCAGCCTGCGCACCACGCTGGCCTACCACGAGGACTTCCACAAGGGCCTCGTGCTCGCGCTGGGGGACCCGAAGGTGAAGGCGCAGCTGCGCCGCTGCCCGCTGCTGTCGCTGCCCAACAACAAGCTGATCCCCGACGCCCGCTGGATACTGGACAGCGTGGGCCAGCACGACATCGTGGCCCGCAGCCAGGCGCGCGCGGACGTGGGCAAGGGCTCACACGTGCTCGAGCACCGCATCAGCCGCGGCAGCGTCGCCGTCTACCCGCTCGGCAGCGCCGTGTTCATCGAGGCGATCGTGGACGTTGGCGACGATCCCCGCGACCAGGTGCCGATGGCGGGCTTCAAGCGCATCTACACGAGCCGCTACTACGCGGTGTATGCGAACTGCTGAGGAATCGAAGATCGGCCAGCCGCCGGGCGAGGAGTCCAGGCGCGCCCGCCTGTGGGCGTGGCCGGCGCTGGCGGTCGTGCTGGGCGGCGGCCTGGGGCTGCGCCTGTGGGGCGTCGGGCAGGGGCTGCCTTACGTCTACAACACCGACGAGGCCCAGCACTTCGTGCCGGTCGCGGTCAAGATGTTCGCGACCGGCAGCCTCAACCCGCGCTACTTCGCCAACCCGCCGGCCTTCACGTATCTGCTGCACTACCTCCTCGCCGCCTCCTATGGCGGAGGCAGCGGCGCGGTCACGGCGCTCAGGCTGCACCCGGCCGATGTCTACACGCTCGCCCGCGTCGCCGCGGCGGTGCTCGGCACAGCCGCGCTGTGGCTGCTCTACGCGACGGGCGCGCGGTTGTTTGGGCGGGCTGTCGGGCTGCTCGCGGCGGCGATCGAGGCGGTCGCCTTCCTACCCGTCTTCTACGCCCACCTGGCGCTCAACGACGTGCCGACGCTCGCGCCGCTGTCGCTGTCGCTGCTCGGCGCGGCGGGCGTCCTTCGCAAGGGGCGCACGCGCGACTACCTGCTGGCGGGCCTCGGGCTGGGGCTTGCGTGTGCCAGCAAGTACACCGCGGGCATCGCCGTCCTGCCGCTGGGCGCGGCTGTCGCAGTGCGCTACCTCGATCGCGGCCCGGCCGGCCCCGGGCGCACGCTCGCGGGGCTGGCCGTCGCCGGGGCGGCGGCGCTCGCCGCGTTCCTGATCGCCAATCCCTACGCGCTGCTCGACTACGCCAGCTTCCACGGCGGACTCGTCCACCAGTCCAAGCTCTCCGCCGAAGCCCAGGGCAAGCTCGGCGCGCCCAGGCAGGGCGGCCTGGTGTACTACCTGTGGTCGCTCACCTGGGGGTTGGGCTGGGTGCCGGCGCTCGCGGCGCTCGCGGGCGCCCTCACCGTGTGGCGCTCGCGGCCCGCCCTTGGCTGGATGCTTGTGCCGGCGCCGCTGCTGTTCCTAGCGTTCATGGGCCTGCAGGGCCGCTACTTCGGGCGCTGGCTGCTGCCGATCTTCCCGCTCGTGTGCCTGCTCGCGGCGTTCTTCGCCGTGCAGCTCGCGCAGGGCGCAGCGCGCCTGGTGGGCCGGCGCCGGCACGCGGCCGGGGCTGGTCCGGATGCCACGGTCCCAGCCGGCACCCCGACGGCGGGGAGCAGAGCGGCTCGCCTGCTGCCTGCCGCGCTCGCGGCGCTGATCGTCGCGGCGCTGCTGGCTCAGGGCCTGCTCTACAGCGTGCATTCCGGGCTGGTGCTCTCGCGTCCCGACACGCGCAATCTGACGCGGAGCTGGATGCTCGCCCACGTGCCGCGAGGCGCGCGGATCGTCGCCGAGCCCGTCTCACCGGATGAATGGGCGCGTGAAACGCACCCGGGCACCTCCACGGCGGTCAACCCCGAGCGCTGGAACAAGTATCCGTCCTTCCTCTCGCGGATCTCGGCCTCCGGAGCGCTTGAGACGGCCACCAGGCGGATCAGCATCGAGAGCTATGTGCGCACGCTGGCCCCGGCGTTGATCGGCTACTACGAGCGCCACGGCTTCTGCTGGGTGGTGAGCGGCTCCACCCAGTCGGCGCGGGCGTTCGCGGACCCGCGCGCGGTCCCGCATGCGATCGCCTACTACCGGGCGCTGGCGCGGCAGGGCGAAGTGGTCTACCGCTCATCGCCCTACGCCGGCGGGCGGCACGCGGTGGCGTTCAGCTTCGACTGGAGCTTTGACTACTACCCGCTCGCCTACCGCCGGCCCGGCCCGGAGATGACGGTCTACCGGCTGCGCGGCGGGCGCTGTGCGGCAAGAGCGGGCCTGAGCCCTGGGCAGGGTTATCCTGGAGGTTGAGATGCCGAACACGACGGACACCGACAAGCTGCACCTGGCGCGCGCGATCGAGCTCGCGGGCAGGGGCGTGGGCGCGGTGAAGCCCAATCCAGTGGTCGGGGCGGTGGTGGCGCGCGACGGGGAGATCCTCGGCGAGGGGTGGCATCGGGAATACGGCGCAGCGCACGCTGAGGTCAACGCGATCGAGGCGTGCGGGATGGAGGACCTGAGCGCAGCGACGCTGTACGTCTCGCTCGAGCCCTGCTGCCACGAGGGCAAGACGCCGCCGTGCACCGATGCGATCGTGCAGGCGGGGATCAGGCGCGTGGTGGTGGCCTCCGACGATCCCACCGAGAAGGCGTCCGGGCGCGGGCTCGGGATCCTGCGCGACGAGGGCGTCGAGGTGGTGCTGGCCGGCGGCGAGCTGGCGGCCAGCGCGCGGCTGCTCAACCAGGCGTTCCGCAAGCACGCGCGAGTGGGGCGCCCGTGGGTGCTGTTCAAGTCGGCGATGACGCTGGACGGCAAGGTGGCGACGCGCACGGGGGACTCCAAGTGGATCAGCGGCGAGGACAGCCGCGGGCTGGCGCACCGGTGGCGCGCGTCGGTGGACGCGGTCGTGGTCGGCATCGGCACGGCGCTCGCGGACGACCCGCAGCTGACGGCGCGCCCGGAGGGCCTGCCGACCGAGGCGGAGAACCAGCCGCGGCGGGTGGTCTTCGACTCGCTGGCGCGCGTTCCACCCAGCTCGCAGCTGGTGGTGGCGGCGGCGGAGATACCGCTGACGGTGGTCGTCTCGCGGGCGGCCGCCCGGGCGGATACGGACGCGCTGGAAGCGGCCGGCGTGCAGGTGCTGGTGGCGACGGGCGAAAACGAGCCGGCGCGGGTCCGCTCGGGGCTCGATCAGCTGGGGGCGCTGGGGGTGGCCTCGGTGCTGCTGGAGGGCGGTCCGCATCTGGCGGGCGCTTTCCTGGACGCGGGCGAGATCGATGAAATCCGCCTGTTCCTGGCGCCGCTGCTGCTCGGCGGCAGCGCCGCGCGCGACCCGTTGGAGGGCGAAGGAGTGGAGCGCATCTCCGAGGCGATGCGCGCGCTGAGCATGAGCTGCGAGACCGTCGGCGAGGACCTGCTGATCTCGGCGCGCCTGCGCGAGTGGTGAGCGGGCGGCGCGCGCGGAGATGAGCTGATGTTCACCGGACTGATCGCGGAGCTGGGCAGCGTGAGCGCGCTGGAGCTGGACGGCGAGGGGGCGACCCTGACGATCGCGAGCCCGCTGGCGGGGGCGCTGCGCGAGGGCGACTCGATCGCGGTCAACGGCGTCTGCCTGACCGCCGCACAGGTGAGCGGCGAGAGCTTCCGCGCGCAGGCCATGAACGAGACGCTCAAGCGCTCCTCGCTGGGCGGATTGCGGGTGGGCGCGCGGGTGAACCTCGAGCTGGCGCTGCGCGCCGAGGATCGCCTGGGCGGGCACGTGGTCCAGGGCCACGTGGACGGGACGGGCACCGTTCGCGGCACCCGCGAGGAGGGCTTCGCGCTGATCCTCGAGATCGAGACGGACCCGGGGCTGGCGCGCTACCTGGTGGAGAAGGGCTCGGTGGCGGTGGACGGGGTGAGCCTGACGGTCAGCTCGCTGGAGCCCGACGGCTTCGCGGTCTCGCTGATCCCGGAGACGCTGAAGCGGACGAGCCTGGGGCGCATCGGAGAGGGTGCGCTGGTGAACGTCGAGGTGGACATCCTGGCAAAGCACGTCGAGCGGCTGCTGGAGGCACGCACATGAGCGGCCGATCGAAGATCGACCAGCGCACCACCGCTACGCCGTTCGCCACGATCGAGCAGGCGATCGAAGAGATCCGCGAGGGCAAGATGGTGGTGGTCTGCGACGACGAGGACCGCGAGAACGAGGGCGACCTCACGCTCGCGGCGCAGTTCGTCACGCCGGAGGCGATCAACTTCATGGCCAAGGAGGGCCGCGGGCTGATCTGCCTGTCGCTGACCTCCGAGCGCTGCGACGAGCTGGGCCTGGACCTGATGGCGGCCAAGAACGAGTCGTCCTTCGAAACGCCGTTCACGGTCTCCGTGGAGGCGCGCGAGGGCGTCACCACGGGGATCTCCGCGCACGACCGCGCGCACACGA
>DAINPC010000143.1:0-6274 GCA_036743695.1 Solirubrobacteraceae bacterium
ATGGCTTCTACGAGCGTAGCCGGCGCTCTGATCTCGTCCTCCACTCGCCTCGCCGGCGGGGTTGTGGGGGACCAGCCTCCTGAGTTTCCCCGACTTGGCGGAGGCGGACCGCGCCGGGTGAGCCTGCTTTCTGATCCCGGCCTTCCCCGCCGCAGGCAAGCGGGGCCCGAGACCTCACGGCTTAGCTATTGACTAAGCGGCGAGGGCGTACTCGTGAGAGTCCGCACTTATGTTTTTCCCGGGTGTTTTACGAGGCCGCCCGGGACCTCGACTCGCCACCACCCCCACGAGCCGACCACGTCGAAGCCTGTCGTCCCCGGGGATGTTGCTGCCCTCCCAGTCTAGCCGTGTCGTACGGGCTTGGCCGGGGAGCGGAGAAAGAAAACGACGCGGTCCCAGGCCGCTTGAGGAACCCACTCCGTCCGGCCCGAAGGCCCTCCTTCGTGGGTGGCGCGGCCTCACACCTCGGTGGCCTCGCTCTTTGCGGCTCGGTTCCGCGTCTGGATTCAAGGTAGCTCGCAGGCTCCTCGCCTGCAACCCTCCGCGAGCGTTGTTCCCGCTCGTTCCGAAAGAAACGCACAGCGCCGGGCCCACGCGGCGCCCGCCGCCTAGGGTACGCATCCGGTCACGTGACCCACCGTGACGGCGGGCGCTCAGAGGTGCACCGTTAGGCGGCGCTTAAGGGTGCTGCGACAATGAAGCCATGGACAACAGTGAGCTCTCGCTGTCCGCTCCCGTTCCGGCTCTGCCCCCGGCGCCGGTTGCGTCGCCTCCTCGCCCGGCCCACCCCGGCGAGGACCCCTTCGGGCAGACCGCCAGGGGACCGGCGGGCAACCTGCGCAGGCGCATAGGCAGCGCGCTTGCCGCGGTGGGCGCCTTGGTCGCCAAGTTCTTCGCGGCCATCAAAGGCGCCGTCCTGTTGCTGCCCAAGCTCAAGCTGCTCACCACTGCCGGCACCGCGCTGGTATCGGTTCTCGCCTACTCGCTGTTCTGGGGCTGGACGTTCGCCGCCGGCTTCGTGGTGCTCCTGTTCGTCCACGAGATGGGACACGTGATTCAGCTGCGCCGCGAGGGCATCAAGGCCAGCGCGCCGATGTTCGTGCCGTTTCTGGGCGCCCTGATCACGGCCAAGTCGCTCGGCGAGAACGCGCTGGCGGAGGCGCGCGTCGGACTGGCCGGCCCGATCCTCGGGACGGTGGGCGCGGCGGTGTGCCTGGCGATCGGCGAGGCGACCAACAGCGACCTGTTTCGCGCGCTCGCCTACGTGGGCTTCCTGCTGAACCTGTTCAACCTGCTGCCCGTGGTGCCGCTGGACGGCGGGCGGGCGATGGCGGCGATGGCCCCCTGGATGTGGTTCATCGGCTTCGGCGCTCTGGTTGGGATGGTGTTCGTGTTCCCCAACCCCATCCTCCTGATCATCGTCTTCTTCGGCGGCCTGGAGACCTGGCGCCGCTGGCAGCAGCGCAAGACCCGCTCGCTGGAGCAAGCCGCCTACTACCGCGTGTCGCCGCGCAACAGGCTGCTCGTTGCCACGGTCTACATCAGCCTGGTCGCGCTGCTGGCGTTCGGCATGGCCGAGGCGCACATCCTTGCCTCCGCCGGCCACAGCTTCCGCTCGGCCTAACGCCGCAGGGCGACGCGCCCCGACGGTCCTCCCGCGCTAACGCCGGGCCTCCCGGACGGCGCGTTCCATGTCGCGCTTGGTCTCGCGCTCGCGGATCGTCTGGCGCTTGTCGTAGAGGTCCTTGCCCCGCGCCAGCGCGATCTCGACCTTGGCGTTGGCGCCGGAGAAGTAGATGCGGGTGGGCACCAGCGTCAGCCCGCGCTCCTTGGCGCGCGCGGCGATGCGGTCGAGCTCGCGCCGGTGCAGCAGCAGCTTGCGGGCGCGTTCCGGTTCGTGGTTTTCGCGCGAGGCGGGACCGTATGTGGGTATGTGGACCGAGTGCAGCCAAAGCTCGCCCTCACGGATGGCGGCGTAGCCGTCCTTGAGCTGGGCGCCGGAGGTGCGCAGCGCCTTGACCTCGGTGCCTTCCAGCACGATCCCGCACTCCAACCGCTCGATCAGCTCGTAGCGGTGGGAGGCGTAGCGGTTGGACGCCACGTCCCCCGCGCCGATCTTGCGCTTGCCCTTGCCCTTTGCCATTCCCCGAGCCTAGCCTGCTGGCCGATCTTCGATCGGTACCAGATCCACGCGCCCGCGGATCGTGTCCACGCGCGCAACCCGCACCTCCACGGTGTCACTCAGCCGCAGAGTCGCCCCGGTGCGCTCACCGCGGAGAATGGTTCCCTGCTCGTTCAGCTCCCACCACTCGCGGGCTCCCTCCCGGTCCCGGCCACCGTGGCTGGCGTCACGCGACGGGCGCCGGCGGGCGCTCGTCGCGCCCCCGCCGGTCGGAGCCGGCGCGCGCAGGAGCCTGACGGGGAGCATGCCCTCGAACGCCGGGGTGGCCTCGTCGGGCGCCGGGGGCCCGACCGCGGCGGGGCCGAACGCGATGAACGCTCCGGCGGAGATCAGTCCGGTGATCTCGCCTGTGAACACGCGCTCGCCGCCCTCCGCGTAGAGGAGCTGCTCGAGCGCGAAGCAGCGTGCCATGTCGTCGGCGTCGCGCTCGATGATGCTGGCCTCGCGCTCTCGTTCGGAGCTCCAAGCCCCCAGCTCCACCAGCTCGCCGGCGCGCGGCTGGGGCTCCCCTGCGCCGACCGCGGAGAGCAGCGCACGATGGCACACGAGGTCGGGGTAGCGGCGGATGGGCGAGGTGAAATGACAGTAGGTGGCCGAGTGCAGGCCCGCGTGCCCGAGGTTGCGCGGCGAGTAGTAGGCCTGCTTGAGCGAGCGCAGCACCAGCGAGCTCAGCGCCATCCGGCCTTTGCCCGTGCGCCGCACGTGCTCATCGACGCGTCTGGAGATGGCGCCCACGAGCTCGGCGGCCTGCGCTGCGGACATCGGCTCGGGCAGCGGCGGCGTGGGCACCTCCAGCGAGGCCAGCTGGTCGGCGAGCCGCTCGATGCGCTCCGGCTCGGGGCGCTCGTGGACGCGGTAGAGGCAGGGCACCCCGCGCTGGGCGAGCAGGCCGGCGACGGCCTCGTTGGCGGCGATCATCAGGTGCTCGATCAGGCGATGGGACTCCGTCTGCGCGCGTCCGGTGATGGCGCTGACGTTGCCGCGCTCGTCGAATGAGAATTCGGGCTCCTCCGAGTCGATGACCAGCGCACCGCTCTGCTCGCGCTTTCGCTGAAGCGCGGCCGCCACCTCGCGCGCGGCGCCCAGCGGCCTCCCCCACGGCTCCGCCGCGGACTGCGTGCCGGCGAACACGCCATCCACGCGCTCGTAGTCGAGGCGGGCGTCCGAGCGGATCACAGAGCGGTAGAAGGCGGCGCGCTCGACCGCCGCACCGTGCAGCTCCAGCTCGACGGTGACCGCCGGACGGTCGACCCCTGGCATCAGCGAGCAGGCGCCGCTGGAGAGGCTGTGCGGCAGCATCGGCTCCACTCCCCCCGCGACATACACGCTGGTGGCGCGGCGGCGGGCCTCGCGGTCCACCAGCGAGCCCTCGGGGACGTGCGCTGCGACATCCGCTATGTGCATCCATACGCGCGTCCTGCCGTCTCCCGCCGCTTCGGCGGAGATGGCGTCGTCGAAGTCGCGCGCGCTCGCGGGGTCGATGGTGAACGTGGGCAGGCGGCGCAGGTCGCGCCTGCCCTCGCGCGAGGCGGCAACCTGCGTGGCCGCTGCCCGCGCCTCGTGCTCCAGTGCCGCGTCAAAGCCGCGCCTGAGGCCGCGGTCCAGCATCAGCCCCTCGATCACGTCCCGTGCCACGTCGGGACGTCCGAGCACGCGCACGATGCGCGCGCCTGCACCCCTACCGCGGCTGTGCACGAGCACCAGATCGCCGAGCCTCGCCTCGGCGCCGCCGCGCTCGAGCCGCGGAGACTTCAGGACGATGCGCGCCGAGCCGCCCCGGCGCGGAGAGGGCGCCTGCTGCGTGCTGGGGGGGAACAGCGGCTCGGCGGTGAGGAAGCGCCCGTGGCGCTCCAGCACGGCCACCACCGCCCCGGCGGGTGCGGGGCGCTCGGGCGCAGCTGAGCCGCCCGCCCGCCGCGGGCGGGGGCCGCTCACTTGACCTTCGCGGCCAGCGTGTCCAGCGCCACGGCGAGGCCGCGGTTGGTGTCCACGTCCTTGGGTACGAGCACTTCCGGCTTGATCCCCGCTCCCTCCTTGACGCCGCCGCCGCCCAGGTTGCGCCCGTCGGGGGTGAAGTACTCGCCGACCGTCATGTCCAGGGCGCCGCCGTTGGAGAGCCCCTGCTCCTCCTGGAAGACGCCCTTGCCGAACGTGTGGGTGCCGACCACCGTTGCCCGGTGATGGTCCTGCAGGGCAGCGGTGACGATCTCCGCCGCGGAGGCCGTGTTGGCGTCCACCAGCACCACCATCGGGATCGAGGATGAGATCGCATCGCCCGTGGCCACCAGCGTCTCGGTAGGCTGCGTGCGCCCGCGGGTGCTGACGATGGTGCCCTTGGGGATGAAGATGCTGGCGATCAGCTGTGCCTCCTCGACGAGGCCGCCGCCGTTGCTGCGCAGGTCCAGCACGATTCCGCGGACGCCAGCGTGCAGCTCGTGCTGGACCGCTTGGCGCACTTCCCCGTGAGCTCCCGGGCTGAACGTGGCGAGCACCACCACGGCGAGCTTGACGCCGTGCAGGAGCCTGGTGGCGGATGCCACCACCGGCTCTGAGATGGTCGCGCGGGTGATCTTCAGCGTGCGCGTGGCTCCGTGGCGGGCGTGCAGCGATCGGGGGGCTTCGACCTGCAAGGACACGTCGGTGCCGGGCAGGCCCTTGATCATGGCGGTGGCGGCGTCGGTGGAGAACCCCTGCAGCTTGCGCCCGTTGACCGCCACGATCAGCTCGCCAGCCTTCAACCCGGCGCGGGCCGCCGGGGAGGAGTCGAACACGCGCGCGATCAGCAGTCCGCGACGTAGGCTCGGCGCCGACAGGCTCCTGGGGTCGATGCTCACGCCGATCCCGGTGAAGTGCGGCGGAGCGTTGAATTCACGGTATTCGCTCGGCGTGAGGTAGTGGGAGAAGCGGTCGCCCAGGCTCGACACCAGCCCGGAGATGGAGGCGTTGGAGAGCCTGCTGGTGGGTATCGGGCGGTAGTAGTCATGCGCGACCCGTTGGATCGCTTCGTCCACCACGCGTGTCTGTTGGTCGGCCACGAACGTGCTGCGCAGGAACCCGGGCAGGTGTTCGGGGTGCCCGCCAAGCCACAGTCCGGCGACGAGCAGGATCGGGAGCAGCAGGGCGAGCGCGGCGTTGGGCGGCTGTCGGCGTGGCGGAGACATGGACTGGGCGCAAGCGTAGTGGAGGCGCAAGCGCTCCCGGGATCCCTACGAACCTTCTAGGGTGGGCCCATGGCCAGCGTGTCGTCAACGACGGTGCCCTCCAACGGCATGCCCATCCACAGGGTCGAGCTGCCGGGGACGCGCGCGCTGACGGTGCTCGTGGCCTTCGACGCGGGTGCGCGCAACGAGCGCCCGGAGGAGAACGGGATGGCCCACTTCCTCGAGCACCTGGTGTTCAAGGGTGGCGAGAAGTTCCCTACCTACAAGGACGTCAACGAGACCGCCGAGCGCCTCGGGGGCGTGCTGAACGCCTACACCAGCCACGACCTGGTGGCCTTTCACATCACCGTGCGCGCGGAGAGCGCAGCCGCGGCCATCGATCTGCTCAGCGACTTCGTGGGGCGCCCGCGCCTGGACGCGGAGGAGCTGGACCGCGAGCGGGGGGTGGTGATCCAGGAGATCAACCGCGCGTATGACCAGCCCTCGATGGTGGCCGAGTACCTGATCGACCGCGCCGCGTTCGGCGAGCATCCGCTGGGGCGCACGGTCCTTGGGCCCGAGGAGAACCTCAGGAGCTTCACCCGTGAGGGGATCGTCGCCTTCCGTGAGCGCCGCTGGGCGGGCTCGCGCGGCGGGGCGTTCCTGGCGGGCAATCTGGAGCACCTACCCCCCGAGCAGGAGCTGCAGGAGCGCTTCGCGCGCTTCCCCTCGCTGCCCGAGCCCGAGCCCTGCGTGCCGGCGCCGGACTTCGCCCCGCAGACGCTGGTGGAGGAGCGCGACACCAACCAGTCGCACCTGCGGATGATCTACCGGCCGGACATCAACGTCACCGACCTGCGCCAGCGCGCGGCGCTGTCGATCTACTCGACGCTGCTGGGCGGCTCGATGGGCTCGCGCCTGTTCGAGGAGATCCGCGAGAAGCGCGGGCTGT
>DAINPC010000144.1:0-6224 GCA_036743695.1 Solirubrobacteraceae bacterium
GACCAGTTCTGCACGGTCGTGTAGCGCGCCTTGGCGCCCTCGTGGACGAAGATCTCGACGACCGCGGAGTGCATCGAGTTGACGCTGTAGGTCTGCGCGGTGCAGCCCTCGATGTAGTTCACCTCCGAGCCCTCGTCCGCGATGATCAGCGTGTGCTCGAAGGTGCCCTCGCCTGCGCCCTCCATGCGGAAGTAGGACTGCAGCGGCAGGTCGCACTTGACGCCCTTGGGG
Organism: Solirubrobacteraceae bacterium; assembly: GCA_036743695.1. Taxonomy (GTDB): domain Bacteria; phylum Actinomycetota; class Thermoleophilia; order Solirubrobacterales; family Solirubrobacteraceae; genus Palsa-744. Next base: position 232 of record DAINPC010000144.1, read on the forward strand.
ATGTAGCAGAAGGCCCCGCCCGACCACACGGCGCCGTGCAGCGCCGAGAACTTGTTGTCCTGAGGCGGCACGCACTTGTTCATGAAGTATTTCTGCACCAGCTCGGGGTACTCGGTGATGGCGGTGTCCATCGAGCAGAACAGGATGCCCTGTTTGGCGTACTCCTCCTTCAGGCCCTCGTACACGGGCTCCTGGCGCCACACGCCGACCACGCCCGCAAGGTGCTCGCGCTCGGCCTGGGGGATGCCCAGGTCCTCGTATGTCTGCTTCATCTCCGCGGGCACGTCGTCCCAGCTGTTGAAGCGCCCGGCCGTGGGGGGCGAGTAGAGCACCAGGTCGTCGAGGTTCAGACCGCTCAGGTCCGGTCCCCACGTCGGGATCGGCTTGCGTTCGAAGATCTCCAGCGACTTGATCCGTTTCTCGGCCATCCAATCCGGCTCGCCCTTGATCTTCGAGAGCTCGCTGACGACCTCGCGCGAGATGCCCTGGCGAGCGCGCAGCTGGCCCTGGTCGTCCTCGACGATCGGGCTCGGCTTGGCGATGGTCGTGCGGTCAATCGTGGCCATGAGGCTCCTCGCTTGCGAATCCTGTGCTCTGGAGTAGGGATTGTATCGAGACCGGCAGTCCCCACACGGAGGCCTCGCGAGTCGGAGCTGCGGGATCATGTCCGCGCGTTCGTTCTCGGCGTGTCACGCGGCTCCGGCGGAGAGCACGAGCGCGTCCTCGCCGGTCTGGACCGAGTGCTGCGCCAATGGAGTGGCCACGAGCTCGCGGGTCGCGAGGAACGCCGCGACGACGCGAGGATCGAAGTGGCTTCCCGCGGCCCGCTTGATCTCGGCGATCGCCCGCTCGGCCGGCCACGCGGACTTGTAGGGTCGATCATGGGTGAGCGCGTCGTAGACGTCGGCGACGGCGACCACACGGCCGACCAGGGGGATGGCTTCGCCAGAGAGACCTGCGGGATAGCCCATGCCGTCCCAGCGCTCGTGATGGCTCGCGGCGATCACGGAGGCCATCTTCAGCACGGGCGAGCCGCTGCCGGAGAGCACACGTCTGCCGGCCTCGGCATGCCCCTGCATCACCTCACGCTCGTAGTCGGCGAGCGGGCCGGGCTTGAGCAGAATGCCATCTGGGACGGCGAGCTTGCCGATGTCGTGCAGAGGGGCAGCTTCACGAATGAGCTCGACCTGCTCCGAGTCGAGTCCGAGCTGGGCGGCGATCTCCGCCGCAGCCGCCCCCACGCGCTCTGTGTGCTGGAAGGTCTCATCGTCGCGGTACTCGCCGGCGCGCGCCAGCCGCTGTAGGGTCTCGGCGCGGGCATCGTCCAGCTCGCGCGTTCGCTCAGCGACCTTCGTTTCGAGCAGCTTCGAGCTGTTGGCGAGCTGCTTCTCAGCCTCGACCTGAGTGGTGATGTCGCGTGCCGCTGCGTGAACGAGGCCGTCGCGGCACGATCCGTGCGCATTCCACTCCAGCCATCGTTCGTTTCCGTCCGCAGCCAGGTAGCGGTTGCGGAACCTCACCGTGTCGCGCGACCCCTCGACGAGGGCGGCGAACTCGGCGAGCGTTGCCGTGCCGTCGTCGGGGTGGACGAACTCGATGAGCGGCCGCGAGCACATCTGCTCGCGGGTGTAGCCGAGGGTCGCTTCCCACGCCTGGTTGACACGCGTGAAGCGACCCTTGTGGTCTGCTGTCGCGAGCAGGTCGAGCGACGCGTCGAAGTACCGCAGGAGCTCGGCTTCGAGTCTGCGTCGCTGATCCATGAACGCCCCGAGGAACACGCCGATCAGGACGAACGCGATGCCACGGCTCAAATAGCCGAGGATGGTCACCGCCGCGTCGTCGTGGACGAGGTCCCATAGACCGGTGAGCGTGACCGCCGCAAGCGCCCCCGCCAGGCCTCCGCGCCGGCCGAACCGGAGCGCGAGCAGCGCGACGGGCACCAATTCGTCGGCGTCGACGGCATTCGACAGGCTTCGACGCAACGCGAAGGTGGCGCCGAAGATCGCCAGGGCGAGGAGCACCGTCGCCGCATCCAGCACTGTCGTGCGAGAGACCGAGCGGCGCACGCTCAGCCAATGCGTACGCGAGGGCATCTGTGATGTGTCGCCGGCGTTTACGCTAAGTCAACGTATACGCGAGCCCATGGACGGAGATACGACAAGAGGCGCCTGCGGTCAGCTTGTCGGCGCTCGCGCGGCTCAGGCCGGCCAGGCGTGATCGCCGGTGACGGCGCCGCGGACGACCTTGAGGTTGAGCAGGGCGCACTTGCGCCGCGTGGCGGAGACGGGGATGCCGAGCAGGTCGATCATCCAGTCGGCGTCCAGCGCTCCGACCTCGGCAAGGCTCATGCCCTTCAGCTCCTCCGAGGCGATCGACGCGGCGGCCTGCGAGATCGCGCAGCCGTGGCCGTGGAAGCGGAGGTCCTCGATGCGCTCGTCGCGCACGCGGATGTGCACGCCGAGCTCGTCTCCACACAGCGGGTTGTGCTCCAACGCCTCGAGATCGTGCGGGTCCAGCTCCCCGAAGTTCCGGGGTTGCTTGTAGTGGTCGAGGATGTAGTCGCGGTAGAGGTCGTCCATCAGGCGGCGTCCAGTGCGAACACCTCGCGCGCCGCCAGCAGCGATCCGACGAGGGCGTCGATGTCGGAGGCTTGGTTGTAGACGCTCACGCTCGCGCGCGCCGTCGCGCCCACGCCCAGGCAGCGCATCAGCGGCTGAGCGCAGTGGTGCCCGGCGCGGATGCACACGCCCTCGCGCGCCACCAGCTCGGCCACGTCGTGGGGGTGCAGGCCCTCGATCGTGAACGACGCCAGTCCGCCGCGGCGCTCGGCCTCCGGAGGGCCGACCACGCGCAGCCCCGGGACGCGCGCGAGACTCTCGAGCAGGTGGGCGGTCAGCTGGCGATCGTGGGCACGCACGCGATCCATGCCGAGGCTCTCCAGGTACTCCACCGCCGCGCCCAGGCCGACGGCCTCGGCGACCATGGGGGTCCCAGCTTCGAACTTCCACGGCAGCTCGTTCCAGGTCGCGCCCTGGAAGTCAACGGAGGCGATCATGTCGCCGCCGGTCAAGAACGGCTCCATCCGCTCCAGGATCTCCCTGCGGCCGTGCAGCACGCCGATCCCGGTCGGCCCGAGCGCCTTGTGGCCGGTCCAGGCGTAGAAGTCCGCCCCGAGCCGCTCCACGTCGACGGCCAGCTGTGGAACCGCCTGCGCTCCGTCCACCAGCGAGACCGCACCGGCCGCGCGGACGCGGGCGGTCATCTCCGCCACGGGATTGATCGTGCCGAGCACGTTCGACACGTGCGCGAACGCCACCAGGCGCACGTCGCCACGCGCCAGCTCGGCGTCGAGGCCCTCCAGCGAGAGCTCGCCGCGCTCGTCCACCTCCAGATAGCGCAGCGTGGCGCCACGCTCGCGGCAGAGCACCTGCCACGGGACGATGTTCGCGTGATGCTCCATCTGGGTGATCAGCACCGCGTCGCCCGCGCCCACGTGCGCACGGCCCCAGGCGTAGGCCACGAGGTTGATGGCCTCGGTCACGTTCTTGGTGAAGATGGTCGTCTCCGGCCGTGCGCCGGTGAACGCCGCGATCCGCGCGCGTGCCCCCTCGAACGCCGCGTCCGCCTCCTGGGCCAGCGGGTAGACGCCGCGGTGGACGTTGGCGTTGTGCGCGCGCAGGTGCCCCGCCAGCGCCTCGATCACGACCTCGGGCTTCTGTGAGGTGGCACCAGAGTCCAGGTAGATCAGCGGACGCCCGTTCAGGCGTCTGGCGAGGATCGGGAAGTCGGCCCCCACATCCAGCAGGCTCTCAGCGGCTGGCGGCATACGCCTCGATGTCCTCGCGGGCCGCAGCGAGCTTCGTGGCGACCTTGGCGCGCACCACCTCTTCCAGCGCCTCGTCCTGGAGCTCGGCAACCAGCGGCTCGAAGAAGCCCTCGACGATCACGCGAACCGCCGACGGGCGATCCAGACCACGGGTCTGCATGTAGAAGATGGCCGTCTCGTCCAGCTCGCCCACCGTGCCGCCGTGGGAGGCGGACACGTCGTCCGCGGACACGAGCACGGAGGGGATCGCGTCGATGCGCGCTTTGGGCGAGAGCATCATCGAGTGGAACTGCAGGTATGTGTGGGTCCGCTGCGCGCCCGGGTCGATCTGGATCAGGCCCTCGAAGCTCGCGCGGCTCTCGCCGGTGGCGGTCCCGCGCCAGTGGACATCGCCGCCGGACGGTCCCGTCTCGTGCAGGTCCACGACGAACACGTCCAGATGCTCGTGCTCCTCGGTGAAGAACAGCCCGCGGAAGGCCATGTCCCCGCCCGCCTCGGACACCGCCAGCTCGAGATGCTGACGCACCAGATGTCCGCCCAGCAGCGCGGGCAGCCAGTGGCAGTAGGCGTCGCGCCCGACGCCCACGAAGCGCGTGGAGGCGTCGAACACCTCGCCGCTGCCCCAGTCCTGCAGCTGCGCCAGGCGGCAGCGCGCGCCGTCCTGGAGGTAGAGCTCGAACGCGCCCGCGTGCAGCGCCTGCCCCTCGAAGTCCTCCGCCAGGTCGTACTCGTGCACGCGGAACTCGCTGTTCGGCCCGCCCAGCACGAGCGTGCGCCCGTACTGGGCCACGCCTGGACCGTCGATCGCGTAGACGATCTCGAACGGATCCTCGACCACCACGCCGGCGGGAACGTGCAGGAAGGCCCCGCCCTGCCAGAAGGCGGCGTTGGCGGCCTCCAGCTTGTGGCGATCGACGGTCAGGCGCTTGGAGTACCACGGGCCGACCAGCTCGTCGTGGTCGCGGAAGGCGTCCTCGAGCGAGCACAGGATCACGCCGCGCTCGGCCAGCGCCGGGTCGAGCTCGACCTGGACTACGCGGTCGCCGTTCTGCACCAGCCTGCCCGCGTGCGCTCGCTCGGGCAGCGTCCGCCGAACGACATCGGGCACGCCCTCGCCGGCCGCGGCGTGCGTGTCCAGCGCGTCGAGGTCGAGGCTCTGCAGCGTCGTGGTCCAGAACCCCGATCGCCGCCACACGGGCAGCTCCGAGCTCTCATACGTCTTCAGCGCCGCCGCGCGCAGCTCCGCCAGGCTCCGCCCGTCGCCCGCGCCGGCGCCGGCCAGTGCGTGATAGAGGCTCGCCTCGCGGTGGCGGCCAGCCTTGGCCTGGACCGGCGCCGCGCCGTTGGTGGACGCCTCCGCTGCGCTCGCGCCGCCCGCCTCAGACACCGCTGTCACCGGCGGCGACCGCGCTCGCGCCAACCTCCTGGCGGATCTGGTCATAGCCCTCGCGCTCCAGGCGCTCGACCAGCTCGACGCCACCCTCGAGCACGATCCGCCCGTCCATCAGGATGTGCACGAACTCGGGCTTGACGTAGTGCAGGATGCGCTGGTAGTGGGTGATGATCAGCGCGCCCAGCCCCTGCTCGTCGTGCAGTCGCTGAACGCCCTCCGCGACCGTCCGCAGCGCGTCGATGTCCAGGCCCGAGTCGGTCTCGTCGAGGATCGCGATGTCGGGGGCGAGCATCGCCATCTGCAGGATCTCCGCGCGCTTCTTCTCACCGCCGGAGAAGCCGTCGTTGAGGTGGCGCGAGGTGAAGGCTTTGTCGACGTCCAGCAGCTCGATGGCGTGCTGGAGCTGGGTGCGGAACTCCTTGACCTGGATCGGCTCCTCACGCTTGGCGTTGATCGCCATGCGCAGGAAGTTGGCCACCGAGACACCGGGGATCGAGACGGGGTACTGAAAGGCCAGGAACAGGCCCGCCTTGGCGCGCTCGTGCGGTTCGGACTCGGTGATGTCCTCGCCCTTGAAGGTGATCGAGCCCTGTGTGATCTCGTAGGAGGGGTGCCCGAGCAGCGTGTTTGCGAGCGTGGACTTGCCCGAGCCGTTCGGGCCCATCAGGGCGTGGATCTCGCCCCGGTTGATGTCGAGGTCGACGCCGCGGAGTATCTCGCGGTCCTCGGTGCGCACGTGCAGGTCTTTGATCTCTAGGTCGGCCATGTTCTGTG
>DAINPC010000145.1:0-6187 GCA_036743695.1 Solirubrobacteraceae bacterium
GGCTGACCGACCGCAAGTGGGCGCACATCCGCGTCGAGGGCCAGGCCTTCGGCGATGTGCCGCTGAACCTCGAGCTGAAGCTCGAGGTGTGGGACTCGCCGAACTCCGCCGGCATCGTGATCGACGCGGTGCGCTGCTGCAAGCTCGCGCTCAACCATGGCATCGGCGGTCAGCTGGACGGACCCTCCTCCTACCTGATGAAGTCTCCGCACAACCAGCGTCCGGACGAGCAGGCGCACAAAGACACGGAGAAGTTCATCGCCAGCTACGGCGGAAGGCCGGGAGCGCGCGTGAGGGCGAGCGCCCGCAAACCGGCTTCGAGCAAAGCGCGCGCCGCAGTCAAGAAGCCCGCCAAAGCGCCGGCGGCCAGGGCCTCGGCCACGAAGTAGCGGAACAGCCCGCCCCTCCAAGGCGCCGCCAGGGGGATAATCGTGGAGCCGATGAGCACCCGCTTCGCCATAGCCCACGTGACGCCGTATCCGTGGGAGGCGGAGAACGAGGTCAACGCCCACGTCAGGCGCGTCGCCACCGAGCTCTCGCGGCGTGGGCACCGCGTGCTGGTGCTCGCGCCCTCGCGCTCGCAGGAGCGCGTGCGCGCCTCGCGCAAGGCGCTGCGCGCCGCCCGCGGCGAGCCACAGAGCCTGCTCGACGGCACCGACGACGGCAGCCCGCGGGTGATCGCCGTCGGCGAGGTGCTGGACGTCGCCGGCGTCGCGCGGCGCCGGCCATCCGCGCTGCCGATCGACGTGGCACGCACCGTCGAGGAACTGCTGGGCACGGTCGAGCTGGATTTCGTCCACGTCCACGAGCCGTTCGCGCCCAGCACCTCCAACGCGGCGCTGCGCCACTCGCGCGCCCTCAACGTCGGCTCCTTCCACTCCTCCACCGAGCGCCTGCTCTCCACGCTCGTGGCCCGCCGCTTCGTGGAGAGCTTCTTCGGGCGCCTGGACGCGCGCACCGCCAGCCTGCCCGCCACCGTCGAGCTGATGAAGCGCTACTTCCCCGGCGACTACAGCCTGGTGCCCGACGGGGAGAGCTCCGCGGCGCAGCTGGAGGAGATCTACCGGCGCCTGGCCGCGCGTCGACATCCGCGCGACGGCGACCCCGCCCTCTCGCAGCGGCTGAGCGCGCGCCCGCTGCTCGAGGTGGACCTGCACATGCACACAGACCACTCCGGCGACTGCGCCACGCCCGTGGAGCTGCTGCTGGCGACCGCGCGCGAACAGGGTCTCGGCGCGATCGCCGTGACCGACCACAACGAGATCTCCGGTGCGCTCGAGGCGCGCGCGCAGGCGGCGGCGGCGGGCGTGAAGGTGATCGTCGGCGAGGAGGTCAAGACCGCCGGGCAGGGCGAGGTGATCGGGCTGTTCATCGAGGAGAAGATCCCCCGCGGCCTGAGCCTGCAGGAGACCGTCGCGGAGATCCACCGCCAGGGGGGGCTCGTCTACGTGCCCCATCCGTTCGACCGCATGCACTCGGTGCCCGACTACGAGCACCTGTTGACGATCATCGACGAGGTCGATGCGATCGAGATCTTCAACCCGCGCGTCGCCATCGGGGCGTTCAACGAGGAGGCGGTGCGCTTCGCCGCCAAGTACCGGATCCCCGCGGGCGCCGGATCGGACTCGCACGTGGTCCAGGGGCTCGGCTCGGTGCGGATCCGCATGCGCGATTTCGACGGCCCGACGGAGTTCCTGCAGTCGCTGCGCGACGCCGAGATCCTCACGCGACCGTCCTCGCTGCTGTACGTGCAGGCGTTGAAGTTCCTGCAGACGCGGGCCACGCCGCCGAAGGCGCAGCGGGCCAGCAAGGCACGCCGTCTGAAGCGGCTCGGCCGGGCCCACGGCAGCGGCGGACGGCGATAGGGACCCCGCCCAACCACGCAACTACTGATGCACCGTCAAGGACAAGCGAGCACCCCGTCAAATCCCTCGGGGTCGATGCCAGTAACCGATGACGAGATCCGCGAGAAGTACCTGGAGCGCGCAATCCGCGAGCTGAACACGCTGACGCGCGAGCTGCAGGCATGCCCGCACTGTCCGCGCGGCAACCTCATGCCGGTGCTCGGGTCCGGCCATCCGCAGGCCGACATCATGCTGCTGAAGCACTCCGCCCTGCCGTCGGAGATCGAGGAGGGCGTGGCCTTCTACGGGCGCTCGGGAAGCGCGCTGATGAAGTCGCTCAAGCGCCTGTCCATCGATCCGCTGGCCGTCTACGGAACGCTGTGCGTGAAGTGCCCGCTGAGCGACTCCTCGCTGGCGGACTTCGCCTGCGTGGCGCGGGTGGTCGAGGAGATCGCCATCGTCGCACCCAAGATCGTGGTGGTGATGGGCGCGGAGGCGCTGAGCGCACTCGATGAGATGGACATCCCGCTGGCGCGCACGTTGGAGGCGAAGCTGGGCGAGGTCCAGGCGCTGACGCCGACGATCGACGTCCTGTACGTGCCCAACATCGACGACTCGCTCGACGAGCAGGACGCCAAGCGGGCGTTCTGGGCCGCCTTCAGGTCGCTGGGCGAGTGGTACTCGGCGCAGCCGCCCTATTGACTCCTCCGCACGTCCGCGCCAACGCGACCGCCCGCCGAGCGTGCTGGCTCAGATCTCCAGCACGATCTTGCCGAGCTTGCCCCCGGCTGCAAAGCGCTCGTAGGCGCCCGCCGCCTGCGCCAGCGGGAAGGCCGCGGCCACCGGCACCCGCAGGACGCCGGACTCGAACAGCGGCAGGACCTCGCGCTCCAGCCGGCGCGCGGCCAGCGCCTTCTCCTCCAGCGGCCGGGCGCGCAGCGTCGAGCCGTGGATGCGCGCGCGCTTGCCCATCAGCGCGAGCAGGTTGAGCTCCCCCTTGGCGCCGCCCGCCACCCCGATGATCGCAATCCGCCCGCCGGTGCCCAGCGCGTGCATGTTCTCGCCGAGGTTCGGAGCGCCGACCAGCTCCAGGATCACATCGAAGGGCCCGTGCTCGGCGAAGCCCTCCACCGGGATCGCCCTGGCGCCCAGCTCGCCGACCTGCGCGCGCAGCTCCTCGCGCCGGACCGTCGCGGTCACGCGCGCGCCGACCGCTCGGGCCAGCTGGATCGCGGCGGTGCCCACGCCGCCCGCGGCGCCGTGGACGAGCAGATGCTCGCCGCTGCGCAGCTCGGCCTGGGTGAACACCGCGTCGTGGGCTGTGGTGAAGACCTCGGGCAGCCCGCCCGCGGCGCTCCAGTCGAGCGCCTCCGGCACGGGCATGAGCTGGCGCTCGTGGACCGTGGCCAGCTCCGCCTGCCCGCCGCCGCCGACGATCGCCATCACGCGCTCGCCCACCGCGAAGCGCTCCGCTCCCGGACCGAGCGCTGCCACCACGCCGGCCAGCTCCAGGCCGGGAATGTCGGGGGGCGAGCCAGCAGGCGCCGGATAGAGCCCGCGGCGCTGCATCATGTCGGCGCCGTTGAGCCCCGCCGCGCGCACGCTGACGAGCACCTCCCCCGCACCCGGAACGGGATCGGGGTGCTCCTCGATCACGATCTCCTGCTCGCGGATGGTGACGGCGCGCATGCAGCGAAGCCTACCCGCGCTCCAAGAGCGCCACGCACTCGATGTGGTGAGTCTGGGGAAACATGTCCACGGGGCGGACCTTGCGCAGGACCCAGCCCGCCTCCACCAGTTCGGCGGCGTTGGGGGCGAGCGTGGTGGGGTTGCAGGAGATGTAGACGATGCGCCTGGGCGACGTGTCGATGATCCGCCGGACGACTTTCTTTGAGAGACCAGCCCGGGGCGGGTCCACGACCAGCACGTCCGGGCGCCCGGCGCGCTCGAGCAGCTCCGGCAGGGCCAGTCGCGTGTCGCCGGCGAAGAAGTGGACGTTGGTGATCTCGTTGCGCCGCGCCGCGGCGATCGCGTCCGCGACGGCCTGCTCGGTCAGCTCGATCCCCCACAGCTCGCCGGCCTTCGGGGCGAGGGTGAGGGCAATGGTGCCAATGCCCGAGTAGAGGTCATAGACGCGCTCCCAACCCTCCAGCGCGGCGTACTCCACGACGATCCCGTAGAGCAGCTCGGCCATCTCCGTGTTGGTCTGGAAGAAGGCGTCCGGAGAGATGCGCAGATCGAGCCCGCCCAGGCGCTCGGGCAGCTCGGAATCTCCCCACACCAGCTCCGTCTCGCCGCCCGCGGTGGTCTCCGCGAGGCTGCGCGAGCGCGTCCACAGCACCCCAGAGAGGCTGTCGCCGAGCGCCTCGCTGAGCGCGGCCGCGAGCTGTCCTGCCTCCAGCTCGCCCTCCGTGGTCACGATCCGCACCTGCAGCATCCCCGTGCGCCGGCCTTCGCGCACGACCAGGTTGCGCAGGCGGGCGCGACCGTCCGGCGCGGGCCCCGTGCGCTCGTCGCGGGCGTGACGCCCGCGCTCGCCGCGCCCGCGCTCCCACGCGATCAGCCCCTGCGCGCGGCACCAGGCCAGCGCCACGCGGCGCGCGATGTTGCCGCGCTCGGAGGCCAGCAGGCAGTCCTCCAGCGCGGTGACGCGGTTGCCGCCTGCGGGAGCGTGGAAGCCGCACACCAGATCCCCGTCTTGGCCCTCGCCGGCCTCGCCGGCCTCGCCGCCGCCGAAGGAGTACTCGAGCTTGTTGCGGTAGCGCCACTGTTCCAACGCGGGGACGATCTGCTCGAGCACGAACCCGTCGAGGTGCCCTATCCGCCGCAGCGCCTCCTCGACCTGGGCACTCTTGACCTCCAGCTGGCGCTCGTAGGGGATCACCTGCCAGGCCACGCCCGGATGCTCGGCGGTCGCGGCGATGCGCTCCGGGCTGGGGTCCAGCACCTCCAGCGTGCGCGCATGGGCATAGCTGCGCTTGCGCTTGTGCACGACCGCGCGCACACGATCGCCGGGGATGGCGCCGGCGACGAACACCACGTAGCCGCCGTCGCCGAGCCGTGCGACCCCCTCGCCGCCGAAGGCCAGCGAGTCGACCTGCAGCTCCAGCTCGTCTCCTCGCTGCGGACGGGGGGTGCCGTCCGGCGCGGCGCTCACGCGGGTGCCACCAGCAGCTCCAGCAGGGCCTTCTGGGCGTGGCGGCGATTCTCCGCCTGATCCCAGATGCGTTGGCGCGAGCCGTAGAGGACCTCGGCGGAGATCTCCTCGCCGGGGTGCGCCGGCAGATCGTGCATGGCGAAGGCGCCCGCGGCGGCCGCGTCCAGCAGGGCGTCGTCCAGGTGGTAGTCCGCCAGCGCCGCCCGGCGCTGCTCGGCTGTGTCCTCCTCGCCCATGCTCACCCACACGTCCGTGTAGACCGCGCAGGCGCCCTCGACCGCCTCGCGCGGATCCTCGTGCAGCGTCACCGCGCCCGTGGCGCCCGCGGGCGGCGAGAGCTCGCTCTCCAGCGAATAGGCGGCCGGCGAGGCGACCGCCACGTGCATCCCCGCGAGCGTCCCCAGCACGACCAGCGAGCGGGCCACGTTGTTGCCGTCGCCCACATACGCCACGCGCAGGCCCTCCAGCGCGCCGCACGCCTCGCGCAGCGTGAGCAGGTCGGCGAGCGCCTGGCAGGGGTGGTGGCGGGCGCTGAGCATGTTGATCACGGGCACGGCACTGTTGGCGGCGAGCTCCTCCAGGATGGCGTCCTCGCCCGTCCGCAGTCCAACCGCGGCCACGTGCCGGGAGAGCACCTGCGCGGTGTCGCGCAGCGCCTCGCCTCGCGAGAGCTGCATCTCCTCCGAGCGCAGCACCAGCGGGTGGCCGCCCAGCTCGTGCACCCCGACCTCGAAGGAGATCCGCGTGCGCGTCGATGGCTTCTGGAAGATCAGCGCCACGCTGGCGCCGGCGAGCGCCTGCGAGCAGAGCGGCGCCCGCTTGAGCGCCAGCGCACGGTCCAGCAGGCCGCTCAGCTCGGCGGCGCTCAGCTCGGCTCCGGTGAGGAAGTGCCTCGGTGTCATCGAAGCGGTGAGTCTAGGTGCTACCGCCATCGCTCCCCCCGCCATGCCGCCGCCGGGGAGGCTCGGGTGGTGTGACCGCCGAAGCCCACCGTGTGCGAAGGTCCGCGCATACGAGCCTGCCTTGAGAAAGGATCGCCACACATGAGAAGAGGCATCGCCGCTTCGACCGCCTGCTGCGCGCTGGCGCTGATGAGCGGCTGCGGGTCATCGAGCAAATCGACAGCCAGCTCGGCCACGACCGCAGCGCCCACGAGCAGCTCGGCCGCCACGGGCCTGAAAGGGAG
>DAINPC010000146.1:0-6107 GCA_036743695.1 Solirubrobacteraceae bacterium
AGGCCCTCGCCCGCGGCGAGCGTCTGGAGGAGCTCTCGGTGGCGCGCCCCACGCTTGAGGACGTTTACCTGGAGCTGACCGCCGATGCCTGATGCACTCGCCCTTGCCTGGCGCCAGTACCGCCTGGAGCGCCGCATGTTCTGGCGCAACCCGAGCGCGGCGTTCTTCAACTTCCTGCTGCCGCTGCTGTTCCTGGCGGGCGCCGGCGCGATCCTCAGCTCCAGCCAGCGCGACCTCAACAAGCTGCTGCCGTCGATCGCCGGCATGAGCGTGATGTCCACCACGTTCACAGCGCTCGCCTACAACATCGTGTTCCTGCGCGAGCGCGGCGTGCTGAAGCGGATCCGCGGCACGCCGCTGCCGACGATCTCCTACTTCGGCGGGGTCGCGGCCAACGCTGTCACCAACACGGCGCTGCAGATCGCCATCGTGGTGCTCGCGGGTCGGGCGCTCTTCGGGATCGGCTGGCCGCCCCACGTGGCCACGCTGGTGGTGTTCGTGATCGTGGGCGTGGTCTGCTTCGCCGCCCTCGGGGTGGCATTCGCGCACGTCATCCCCAACTTCGAGTCCACCGCCGCGTACGTCAACGCGATCTTCCTGCCCGTGGTGTTCGTGTCGTTCTTCGTGTTCGACTCCAGCAGCGCTCCGGGCTTTCTGAAGACGATCGCCGACGCGCTGCCGCTGAAGCCGCTGATCGAAGGGCTATCCGGCGCGATGGTCGCGGGAGCCCACACCGCCAGCCACCTGGACGCGCTCGCCGTAATCGGCCTGTGGGGCGTCTTTGGCTTGTATTTCGCCGTGCGCGGCTTCTCCTGGGAGCAGTCGCGCACATGACCAGCGAGGAGAGGACCGGACGATGAAGGAGCTCGCCGATGGCGTCCACCTGCTGCGCGGCTGGCCGCCGAACGCGATCAACGTCTACCTCGTGGGCGACGTGCTGATCGACGCGGCGACCAGGCAGGCGGAGAAGCGGATCATGCGCCAGATCGCCGGGCGCACGCTCAGCGCCCACGCGCTCACCCACGCCCATCCCGACCATCAGGGCTCCAGCCACGCGATCTGCGAACGGCTGGGCATACCTCTGTGGTGCGGCCAGGGCGACGTGCCCGCGATGGAGACCCCCGGCGGGGTCTTCAACTCGCAGGCGCCCGGCTGGCTGAACCGGCTGCAGCGGCGGTTCTGGACGGGCCCTGCACACCCCGTGGCGCGCGCGCTCGTGGAGGGCGACGAGGTGGCCGGCTTCACGGTCCTCGAGAGCCCCGGGCACTCGCGCGGACAGGTCGCCTACTGGCGCGAATCCGATCGCGTGCTGATCCTGGGCGACGTGCTCAACAACATGAACGTCATGACCGGCGTGCCCGGCCTGCACGAGCCGCCCACGGTCTTCACGCCCGATCCCGCTCGCAACCGCCAGTCGGCCCGCAGGCTCGCGGAGCTGCGACCGCGCGTGAGCTGCTTCGGGCACGGCGCGCCGTTGCGCGACCCGGGCAGGCTCCAGGACTTCATCACTCGCATGCCGGACTGAGCGGCGGGCATGCCCGAGAGCATCTTCCTCCCCGAGGGCGAGCGCTTCATGCCCACGGAGCACGCCCGCGGGCCGTGGGATCCACAGGCGCTGCACGGCGGCGCGACAGCGGCGCTGATGACGGCTGCCTTCCAGCGCGTGGAGCCGGGCGCGGAGCTTCAGATCGCCCGCCTCGGCTTCGAGCTGCTGCGCCCGGTGCCGTTCGCCCCGCTGGAGTGCTCCGTGCGCATCGTGCGCGCGGGGCGCCGCGTGCAGGAGCTCGCGGGCGAGCTTCGCGCCGGCGAGGATCTGATCTGCCGCGCCAGCGCGCTGCGGGTGCAGGAGGTTCCGGGCGAGCTGCCCGCGTCCGCCACGGCGGCCACGGAGCAGGCGATGCCCGGGCCCGATGCGGGCACGGCGGTGCGCTTCGCCCTGGACGATCCGACGCGGGCGAGCTTCGCGGCCAGCGCGATGGAGATGCGCTGGCTGGACGATCCCTGGGCGATGGGGCCGGGGAGGGTATGGATGCGCCTGCGCCACCCGCTCCTCCCGGGCGAGGCGCTCACGCCGCTCACGCGGCTGGCGGCGACCGCGGACTTCGGCAACGGCGTGAGCGCGGCGCTGCCGTTCGAGCGCTTCCTGTTCATCAACGCCGATCTGACCATCCACCTGCAGCGCCAGCCCCGCGGCGAGTGGATCGGCCTGGACGCCCGCACCCTGCTGCATGGCGGCGGCACGGGTCTGGCGGAGAGTGTGATCCACGATGTCCACGGCGCGCTCGGGCGCGCGTTTCAGACGCTGGTTGTCCAGCCGCGCTGAGCGCGAGACCAGGCACTCGTGATCGATTCCGCCCCTCCGACCACGCTCCCATGAGCTCCTTTGGCGGACATCCCCCCGACGTGGCCGTGACGCATCCCCTGCCCGTCGAGGGCATTGAGGGCCGCGAACCACACATCCGCTGGCGGGAGGCGCTCGGCGTGGCGCTGCTCGGCGCGCTCGCCCTTGCAGTGATCAGCGCGCTGAGTCGGCGCGAGGCCGTTCCCCGCGGCGACGACCTGATCTACGAGCGCATGGCCCAACACCCGTTCGCCACCCACACCTTTCCGTTCGCGTATCGCATCGGGCTGCCGGCGCTCGTGCACGTCCTCCCGTTCAGCCACACGGTGTCCTTCGAGCTGCTGGCGTGGCTGGCCGCGGGCGGCGCGGCCGGGTTCGCGTTCGTCCTGATGTGCCGTCTGCACACGCCCAAGCGCCTGGCCGCCGGGCTGGCGCTCGCGCTGGCCACCTCGCCGCCGATGCTCGTGGTGGCGCTGCGCGGCGGGCGCAACACGGACGCGATGACCGCGCTGCTGATGATGGCCGCCACGCTGTTCGTGGTCGAACGCCGGTTTCGGGCGCTGAGCGTCACGCTGCTGCTGGGAGTCCTGGTCAGGGAAGCGGAGCTGTTCGTCATACCGCTCGCGTACGCGGTCTGGGCTGAGCGCTGGTGGGACGCGAGCGCCGCCAGGCGCGCGCTCCTCCTCGGCGCGCCGGCTCTCGTGGCGCTCCTCGCACTCCACCTGACGCTGTCCAGCGTCGGTGAAGCCGCCGTGCCCGGCTACGGCGGCTCGCTGCTGGGGCAGCGACTGAGCGTGGTCAAGTCGGGTCTGCGCAGCCCGTTCCCCGAGGCACGGCGCATGTTCTCCGTGTTCGGACCGCTCTGGCTGGCGGCGCCGCTGGCGCTCCCCAGCAGCCGCTTCGCGCGCCGCGGCCTGGCGCTCGTGGCGTGCGCGCTGATCTCCATGACCTTCGCGCTGGACTGGGGGCGCATGATCTTCCTCGCCGCGCCCGTCTTCTACCCCGCCGGCGCCCACACGCTGACCCGACACCCGCGCTGGCGGATCCCGGCCCTGCTGGCGTTTGCAGCGCTGATTCTCGGGTACGCCATCTACATGGACCGCAGCGGGCTACAGAGCGGCATCCTCGACAACCCGCCTCCGCCCTATCCAGTTCGCTGAGCATCCCCGCCGAGGGGCCCCGAGCGCCATGAAAGTTGCGTGCACAATCAACTTTGCTAGCTTGCAGGTAGAAGGCACTGATCCGACAGCCAACCATTCACGCGAAGGGATCGCCCAATGTCAGCAACAGACACCACCACCGCCACGCAGGCCCCGCTCCCCACGGGGACCTGGAAGGTGGACCCAGTCCACTCGAGCGTCGAGTTCCACGTCAAACACCTCGGCATCGCCACGGTCAAGGGCCAGTTCAAGGACTTCGAGGGCACGCTTGACGTCACGCCGCAGGGAGCGCACGCCTACGGCACTGTGAAGGTGGCCAGCGTGGACACGGGCGAGCCCCAGCGCGACGCGCACCTGCGCTCGCCGGACTTCTTCGACGCCGAGAGCAACCCAGAGATCACCTTCCACTCCACGGCCATCCGCCCGGTGGGTGAGGAGACGTTTGCGATCGAGGGCGACTTCACGATCCATGGGATCACCCACCCGCTGACACTCGAGGCTACGCTCGAGGGCACGGAGACCGACCACGAAGGCAACCCCCGAGTCGGCCTGTCCGCGAAGGCGCAGATCAACCGCTCGGACTACGACATGAAGTTCAACATGGCGCTCGGCTCGGGCAACGTGGTCGTTGGCGACAAGGTCAAGACCCTGCTGGAGATCTCGGCCGTCAAGGCCGCCTGAGCGCCCGCCCACAGGCGCAAGCTGCGATGAGCGCTGGGCGGCGTCGTCAGCGCACGACAACGCCGCCCAGCGCCTCGTCGATCGCTGCAAGCGTGTCCGCGCTGAGGACCACACCGGAGGCGGAGGCGTTGGCGTGCACCTGCTCGGGACGGCTGGCGCCGACGATCGCCGAGGCGACGTTGTCCTGGCGCAGGACCCACGCCAGCGCCATCTGAGCCATGCTCAGACCGGCCTGCACGGCGATCGGCGCCAAGCGCTCGACGGCCTCCAGCACGGCTGGCTGGATCAGGCGGTCGATGAAGCCGCCCATGCTCTCGCTCGCGGCCCGCGAGTCCGACGGGGGCGGCTCGCCGGCACGGTACTTACCGGTGAGCACGCCCTGGGCCAGCGGGGACCACACGATCTGCGAGATCCGCTCGCGTTCGCACAGCGGAATCACCTCCGCCTCGGGGGCCCGCCACAGCATCGAATACTGCGGCTGGCTGGAGACCCAGCGCTCCACGCCGGGGATCGCCAGCGACTCGTCGATCCTCTCCGCGGGCCACTCGCTGAAGCCGATGTGACGCGCCTTGCCCGAGCGGACCACTTCGCTCAGCGCCGTCATGGTCTCCTCCAGCGGCGTCTGATCGTCGTAGCGGTGGCATTGGTAGAGATCCACGTAGTCCGTCTGAAGCCGGCGCAGAGAGGCGTCGATCTGCTTGTGGATCTGCTCCGCGGAGAGGCCCCGGTCGCTGTCGGACATCGGGAAGTAGAGCTTGGTGGCGAGCACGTATGAGGAGCGCTCGCGCCCGGCGAGCACCTCGCCCAGCAGCGTCTCCGCGGCCCCGCGCCCGTAGACGTTGGCGGTGTCGATGAAGTTGATGCCCGCCTCAAACGCCGCCTCCACGCAGCGCTTTGCGCGCTCGCCGTCCACGCCGCCGGAGTAGGTCAGCCACGAGCCCAGGCTGATCTCCGAGACCTCGATGTCGCTGGAACCGAGCTTGCGGAAGTTCATCGCCTGAGGAGACTACCCTGGAAGGCGATGCCCCCGATCGATCCCACGCTTCGCATCCGTTCGGTGCAGCTCGCCGTGAGCGATCTTGCGCGCAGCGCGAACTTCTACGAGCGGGTGCTCGGCCTGCCGCTCATCGCCCGCGAAGACCATCGGGCGCAGCTGGGCACCGACCCCGGGCGCCCGGCGCTGGTGCTCAGCGACATCGCCGACCCCACGCCGGTGCCGCCGGGCAGCACGGGCCTCTACCACGTTGCCTGGCTGCACCCCTCCCGCGCGGCGCTGGCCGCGAGCGTGCGCCGCGTGGTCGGGGCCGGCTGGCTGTTGGAGGGCGGATCCGACCACGGCGTGTCCGAGGCCCTGTACCTGAGCGACCCCGACGGCCTGGGGATCGAGCTCTACGCAGACCGTCCGCGCGAGCAGTGGGAGCGCTCCGCGGACGGACGCGGCGTGAACATGGTCACCCTGCCGCTCGACCTCGATGACCTGCTGGCGCAGTCCACTGAGGAGCCCGCCCCGGCGATGGCGCCCGGCACGGTCGTGGGACACGTACACATGAAGGTCTCCGATGTGCCCCGCGCAGCCTCCTTCTATCGTGACGCGCTCGGCTTCGAGGAACGGGCCCAGCTCCCCTCAGCCGCCTTCCTCGCCGCCGGCGGCTACCACCACCACGTGGGCCTGAACTCCTGGCAGAGCCGCGGCGCCGCGGCCGCGCCCGAGAGCGCGCCGGGCCTGCGCTTGGTGGAGCTCGAGCTCGGCGACGCCGGGGCGCTGCAGGCGCTCGAGCGGGCACTGGCCGAGCTTCCGTCGGGACCGCCCGTCTCGCGCGGGGGAGACGGCGGCCTGCTGCTGCGCGACCCCGACGGTCAGGCGCTCGCCTTCGCCCACCGCTGAGCCGCGGGCGCTCGGGCGCTTGCGCTCAGACGCTCGCCGA
>DAINPC010000147.1:0-6068 GCA_036743695.1 Solirubrobacteraceae bacterium
TTTCGAGACCGCCGCATTCAACCGCTCTGCCACCCCTCCAAAGGGGACCGACCCAAGGCTAGATGATCCCGCCCGCCAGGGCCGGGCGGGATTGCGCCGCACCCCCGATAGGGCCCCGACCGCCGGGGCCCCTCGCGGCGCGTGGCCAGGCCCGCTACCGGCGCGCGGCGAAGAACGCGCTGAGCAGCGCCCCGCACTCCTGGCCGAGCAGACCGCCGGCCACCTCCGGGCGATGGTTCAGGCGGGGCTCGCCGAGCACGTCCAGGACGCTCCCACAGGCTCCCGCCTTTGGGTCGCTGGCCCCGTAGATCACGCGCGGCACGCGCGCGAGCACGATCGCCCCCGCGCACATCGCGCAGGGCTCCAGCGTGACGTAGAGGACAGAGTCGAGCACGCGCCAGCTGCCGAGCGCACGAGCGGCCTCGCGCAGGGCGAGGATCTCGGCGTGCGCGGTGGGGTCCTGGCGCAGCTCGCGCTCGTTGCAGCCCGCCCCCAGCAGCTCCTCCTCGCTCACGAGCACCGCGCCAATCGGCACATCCCCGTGTTCCAATGCATGCTCGGCCTCGCGCAGGGCAAGGCGCATGAAGTGCTCATCGCGTGGGAGAAAGGTCTCGCTCATATCTCTCGCCCGCGGCGTCTGCGACAGTGCCTCGCCGCCGCATTCGCCCCGGCACATCATCATTACCCAAAGCCCATGCCCACCCGCCCCGGTCGCCCACGCTCCCATCCGCCCGCGCGCCGGGCGTGCATCCTGCTGGCGAGTTGCATGGTGCTGGGCGGCGCCTGGGTGGGCGCCGACTCCGCCCTCGCGGCCAGTCCGGGTGGCTACGCGCCCGACGAGATCGTCGTCAGGTACGCCGCCACCGCGGGCGCCGTGGCCGCGCGGGCCACAGCCAGCTCAGCCCCGGCGCTCCTCGCCGCGCACACGCGGCTGCTGCGCCTGGCCAGAGGTCAGAGCCTCGCCTCCGCCCTGCGGCGCCTGCGCGGCCAGCGCGGCGTGCAGTGGGCGGTGCCCGACTACTTCGCCCACGCCTCTGGCGCGCTGATCCCCAACGACCCGGGCACGGGAGGCGCGACGGGAGACTGGCAGCAGCTGCAATGGAACTTCATGGGAGCGAACAGCGTCAACGCGCCCGAAGCATGGGGCAATGTGGCAGCGGACGGCGCCCCCGGCGGCAAAGGCGTGACGGTGGCGGTGCTGGACACGGGCGTCGCCTACGCCAACCGTGGCCCGTTCAGGCGTTCACCCGACTTCAGCCGCTTCGAGTTCGTGCAGGGCTATGACTTCGTGGCCCACAACCGCTACCCCAACGACCGCAACGGCCACGGGACGTTCGTTGCGGCGACCATCGCCGAGGCCACCAACAACAGCTACGGGCTCACCGGTCTGGCGTTCGCCGCCCACATCATGCCCGTGCGCGTCCTGGACACCCAGGGCGAAGGCGAAGCGTCGACGATCGCCGAAGGTGTGCTGTTCGCCGTCAGGCACGGCGCGCAGGTGATCAACCTCAGCCTCGAGTTCTCACCCGGCGTCACCGCCTCGGACATACCCGAGCTGATCGAAGCCATCCGCTACGCCCACCGCCATCGCGTGCTGGTGGTGGCCGCGGCGGGTAACGAGGGCCACACGGCGATCGCCTACCCCGCGCGCGGACCCGACGTGATCTCCGTCGGTGCCACCACCGAACACGGCTGCCTGGCCGCCTATTCGAACGACGGCGCCGGACTCACCCTGGTCGCGCCCGGGGGCGGCGCCGACGCGAGCCTTCCGGGCGATCCCAACTGCCACCCCGAACTGCCCTCCGGGCGCGACATCTTCCAGGTGACCTTCAGCGGCAGCTCGCCACGGCGCTTCGGTATCCCGTCCGGCTATGAAGGGACCTCGATGGCAACCCCCCACGTCGCGGCGACCGCCGCGCTGATCATCGCCAGCGGCGTGCTCGGGCGCCATCCGACGCCCGCCCAGCTGACCGCGCGCATGCGGGCCACCGCGCGCAAACTCGGCGGCGGGGGCGACGAACGCCTGTACGGCGCCGGCCTTCTCGACGCGGCAGCGGCCACCGCGCCCGGCGGCCCCGGAGCCGCCGCAGGGTAGCCTGCGAGCCGTGTCCGACACGGCCGCGCAGCCCTCCGGGGCACCCGCCAGCTGCGATCTTGCCGTCATCGGCGGCGGCATCGTGGGACTGGCGGTAGCGCGCGAGCTGATCGGGCGCCACCCGCGGACGTCGGTGTGCGTGCTTGAGCGCGAGGCCGAGATCGGCACCCATCAGACGGGCCACAACTCGGGCGTGATCCACGCCGGCGTCTACTACGCCCCGGGGTCCCTGAAGGCGCGGCTGTGCGTGGAGGGCGCGCGCGAGATGTACGAGTACTGCGCGCAGCGCGACATCCCCGGCAACCGCTGCGGCAAGGTGATAGTCGCGAGCGACGCCTGCGAGCTGAAGCGGCTGGACGAGCTCGAGCGCAGAGGCAAGGCCAACGGGGTGCCCGGCCTGCGCCGGATCGACGCGGCCGGCATCGAGGAGATCGAGCCCCACGCGCGCGGGATCGCCGGGCTGCATTCGCCGGGCACCGGCATCGCGGACTTCTCCGCCGTGGCGCGAGCCTACGCCCACGACATCCTCGAGGCCGGCGGCGCGGTGGCCACCGGCTGCGACGTCACGGCAGTGGCCGTCGGCCTGCGCTCGCTGCGCCTGGCCCATTCGCAGGGCACGACCGACGTCGGCAATGCCCTCTTCTGCGCGGGCGCGTGGGCCGATCGCCTGGCGGTGGCCGCCGGCGCCGACCCCGACCCGCGCATCGTGCCGTTTCGCGGCGCCTACCTTCGCCTCGTCCCCGAGCGTCGCTACCTCGTGCGCTCGCTGATCTACCCTGTGCCCGATCCTTCCCTGCCCTTTCTCGGCGTCCACCTGACCAAGCACATCGACGGCGACGTCCTGATCGGGCCCACGGCGCTGATCGCCGGCGCCCGCGATGCCTACCGACTCTCGACGGTGCGCCGCAGGGATCTGCTCGACACGCTGCGCTGGCCCGGAACGTGGCGGATGCTCGCCCACTGGTGGGCGACGGGGGTGACCGAGCTACGTCATGCGGCGCTGCGCTCGGCGTTCGTCCGCGCGGCCGCCCGCTACGTGCCGGACCTTGAGGTCAAGGATGTGCAGCCGTCGTTCGCGGGCGTGCGCGCCCAGGCCGTCGGCCGCGACGGCCGGCTGGTCGACGACTTCGTGTTCTCGCGCACCGAGCGGGCGCTGCACGTGCGCAACGCGCCCTCGCCAGCCGCCACCTCCTCGCTCGCGATCGCGCGCCACGTCGCCGACCTGGCCGAGCGGGAGCTCGGACTGGGCTAGGCGCCGGCCAGCAAGCGCGCCACGACGTCAGCGACGCCCTCGCGCGCGGTCGGGAATCGCGGCTGCCAGCCGAGCTCCCCGCAGAGCGCTCCGCCGATGAAGCCGCTGGCGCCGGTGACGAGTACCCGCATGCTCGCGTGAGCCTATCCCGTTGTGCACGGCGCTCGTTGGCGCGGATAGCGCCCTACATCTCGAACGCGGTGCGCCCGCCGCTGTCCACGAGCTCCTGCAGCTGCTCGCGACCGTCGCCGATCACCGGACCGCCGTGGGCGAGCAGCAGATGGACGAAGTCGTGCTCCGCCAGCAGCCGCGCGCACGCCGCCAGCAGCCCGCGCTTGGTGACAGGCGGGTCGTCCATGAGCGAGTCCGGGACGAAGCCGAGCGCCCCGTCCTGTCCATGCGGACCGCCGCGCACGACGCCGTCGGCGAGCACCACCGCCGCCTTCTCCGGCAGGAGCAGCGCCGTGTCGTCGTGGCAGATCGCGTCGAGCTCACAGGCCACCGCGCCGCCCGGCAGCCGGTCGCCGATGTCGAAGCCCTCGACGGCCTGCCCGTGGGAGAACTCGTGCAGGCCCAGACGGTTGCAGTACACGCTGCAGCCGTAGCGCTCGGCGAAGCGAGCGGACTCGCGGTAGTGGTGGCGGTTGGACAGCAGGACCGCGGTGGGTGGCGTCGAGCGAGCGGCGAACCACTCGAGCCCCTCCTCGACGGGCACGAGGGGGTCGAACAGGACGCCGAACTCCTCGAGCCAGTAGGAGGACACCTCGACCCGGATCTTCGGATGCGGCGTCGTCCAGTGGAAGACTCCCGGCAGTACCTCGCGCATATCGGCACCCTACTCGTCGACGTGGCGGCTCTCCCTCGCGCCCGGCTGCCGCGCTCGCGCCGCGCGGTCGATCACGGACGCCAGCTCGGTGCGAAAGCGCTCCTCACCGAAGCGCCTGGCGTTCTCACGGGCCTGCTCGGCGTCCAGCCGCAGTCCCTCGAAGCGCTCGATCGCCTCGGCCAGCGCGCTGACGCTCTGCTCGCCGAACAGCACGCCGGTGCGTCCGTCGAGCACCGACTCCCCCGCTCCGCCGACCGCATAGGCGATCACCGGCATTCCGGCCGCCTGCGTCTCCACGGGCACGATGCCGAAGTCCTCCTCGCCGGGGAACAGCAGCGCGCGCGCGCCGCTGAGCAGCGCGTCGCGCTGGGCATCGGTGACCTTGCCGAGGAGCTCCGTGCCCTCACCTGCCATCGCGCGGACCGTATCCAGGCCCCTGCCCGCACCCGCCACCTTGAGCCTGCGCCCCAGGCGTGCGCACGCGGCGACGGCGAGGTCGACGCGCTTGTAGGGAACCACCCGGCCGAACACGAGGTAGAAGTCCTGCGGCGAGCGCTCCAGGCCGAGGAAGTGATCGACGTCGATGGGCGGGTTAACGACCTCAGCCGAGCGGCCGTAGTAGCGGGCGATGCGCTCGGCCACGTGGCGCGAGTTGGCCACGAACACGTCCGGCCCGGCCGCGCCCGCGAGGTCCTGCCGCCGCAGCCAGCTGAGCAGCGGCGGAAGCAGCGGGCGCGCCAGGCGGCTCACCTGCTCGCCCTCGAGGAAGCCCTCCTCCCAGGCGTAGCGCATGGGTGTGTGGCAGTAGCAGACATGCAGCGCGCCGGGCGGCGTGCGCACGTTCTTGGCGCAGGCATGGCTGCTGGAGAGCACCAGGTCGAAGCTCGAGAGGTCGAAGGAGCGGAACGCGCCGTTCATCAGCGGCAGCAGCTTGGGGTAGTGGCGCACGGCGCCCGGAAGCCGGCTCAGGTAGGAAGCATGCACCGGGCGCTCTTTGATCTGAGCCGGCCACGGCGCCGCGTCGTATACCGAGGTGAACAGCTCGGCCTGCGGGAACATCTCCAGCAGCTGGAGCACGACCTGCTCGGAGCCGCCGGGAATCGTGAGCCAGTCGTGCACGACGGCCACGCGCCGAAAGCGCTCACGGAGCTCGTCGAGCAGGGCGTCGCTCATCCCTTCACCGCCCTCATGCGCCCGCGCCAGCGTGGGGTCCGTCCGCGCGCTCGACTGGCGGCGCGGGCGCGCGGCTGCGTGCGACCGCGCCGACGAGCTCGTCCCAGTCGGCGGCGTACGGCGCGATGCGCGCGGCCAGCCGTTCGAGATCGGACCAGCCGCCCTCGGCCTCCCACCCCCAGTGCAGGACCAGCGGCGTCCACAGCCCGGCAGCCTGCGCGATCATGCGCTCCACGGCCTGCAGGACCTCGCCGCCACGTCCATAGAGCGGAGCGTAGGAAGGCAGATAGACGGCCTCGCCTCGCCACTGGGGGGTGCTGTGGAAGCCCATCAGCCCGATCGACTCCGGCCCCCCGCACACGACTGCGAAACGGCGTGCGAGCGCGGCGAACTGCTCCGCGTCGAAGCGGTTGTAAGGCGGAACGAAGACCTGCGGGCGGATCTCGTGCCGGGCGAGCTCCTCGAGCGCCTCGTCGAGCAGGCCCTCGAGCTGCCCGGTCGTCAATCCGCACAGCTCCGAATGCCGGCGCGGAGAGGCGAAGCGCGTGCGATGGTCGAGTCCGTGCATGCCGAGGGCCACGCGCTCGGCATGGAGGCGCCGCAGCATCTCCAGCTCCTCCTCGCTCAGCGCCCGCGAGCCCCGCGCGACAGGCGAGAGCGGCTCGTGGCTGACCCGTGGCAGAACGGCAACCAGGTAGGTCACGCCGGCGCTGCTCATGATG